>JAFRTA010000364.1 GCA_017427315.1 Clostridia bacterium | reverse complement strand
TCTGAAAAGCCGGAATAAGGTAATATCATTCATAAACGGACCTCCTAAAATATTGAGTCTCCGCTTGTATTATACGACACGCGCCGCCGCAAAGTCAAGAGCGATCTCTGATTTTGACGGAAAAAGAACATTTCGCCGCGTATGCTCGGGTCCGGCTCTCCCGGCCCCGACGTTTCCGTCCGTTTGTCGGCAGACGCCCGCATACGGCTCAACCGACGGTCGGCAGAGAGATACGCCGTCCGGTCTTTCCGCAGCGCCGCGCAATCGGCCCGTCTTATTCCTCCGGCACCGCCAGATCCAACACCTTCTCCGCGATCTCGACGGTGAACTCGTTCTCATAGATGATCTCGCCGTCGAGCGAATACGCGAACCCCTCGGGCGCGTGGACCTCGACCTTCTTCGCCTGACGGTAGACGATGATATCCTGCATCGACGGCTCGTCGAGATGTCTGCCCTCGGTATAGATGCCGAGGATCTTGATAAAGCGGATATGGGAGATGGGCTTGACAAGGCAGACCTCGATCAGGCCGTCGTCGGTCTTCGCGCGGGGCGCGCAGCGGAACGAGCCGCCCACGTACTGCCCGTTCGCGACGGTGCAGAGCAGCGCCTTGCCGTCGGGATTGAGCACCTCGCCGTCGGCGACGACGATGCAGTCGTTCTTCATGCTCGTGATCAGCGCCTTCACGATGCCCTTGGTATAGGAATTCTTGCTGCCGTGGCCCGTCTTCGCGCGGTCCTCGTTGACCGTGATCGCGACGGTGGTATCAAAACCGAAGTTCACCACGTTGTTGCTGTAGCGGTCGCCGACCTTCAGCAGATCCAGCTTCTGCGTGGGGGCGTGGATGAGCTTTTCCACGTCGAGAAAACGCTCCGCGCCGCCGAACGCCTTGACGAAATCGTTGCCGCTGCCGCAGGGATAGCAGGTGACGCTGACGTTCTCCCGCCCGACCGCGCCGTTGAACACCTCGTTCACCGTGCCGTCGCCGCCGCAGGCGATAAAGCGCACCTCCTCGCCGGAATGCTGCTCGCAGTACCAGCGCACGAACCGCGTCGCGTCGCCGACGCCGCGGGTCGAATAGAGCTCGCAGTCCGCCTTCTCCTCAAGGCGGGAAACGGCCGCGCGGATCTCCTCTTTGTTATCCTGCGCACCGGAACGGGGGTTAATGACAAAAACGAACTTCATAATATACCTCCCAAAAAAATATTTTATCGTTTATGCTACAGAGGCGCTCCCGAGCAGGACCATGCCGAGGGTGATCAGGAACTCGCCGAGGATATAAGTGAACATGACCGTGAAATGCTTCTTGAAAATGAGATTCTTGTTCTTGTGGTAACGCACGAGGAACAGCGTGCAGTCGGAGATATAGAACAGGATCGCGCCGATCATCGCCAGCACCGAGCCCGCGCAGGGGCGCGTGAGCATCTGCATGAACGCGAACACGTTCATGGTGCTGTTTGCGATCAGGTAAAGATACATCGGCGCGAGCATGGGCTTCGGCGTCGTTTTGCGCAGCGCGAGGATGACCGCAAGCCCGATCCCGTAATAAACGAGCGCGGCGGGGATCACAAGCAGCCATTTTACCGCGGCGAAGTCGATGTTCGTCACGTAGACCGAGATGAAAAAGAGATGGCTGAACAGGAAGCTGATGCCGCCCATCACGAACCACTTGTTGCCCGCGGGCATCAGCAGCACGTCGCCCAGCCAGCTCGTCGCGAGCGCGAGGATCAGCAGGACGGACCAGTCCGCAGGTTCGACGGCGGAAAGATAAAACAGTAAAATAAAAATCAACAGCATGGGCTTGGTGACCATGCGCATTTTATGCGTCTCGCGCCACGAACCGATCAGATGAACGACGCTTGCGGCGGCAAGAAGCGCGAGAAACAGGTATTTCAGCATAAGCTCCATCCTTTCATATTTCCGGTTTTCCGGCCTTTCGCACACGACGGCGGGAAAGCCCGGATCATACGTCCCTCTCCGCAGGCTCCGTCTCATTCCCGGGGAGCGTTTTATTCATACTGCCGGTGCGGTAGCCGAGAAGATCCAGCGTCACGTAATCAAAGCCGAGCGTTCCGAACGCGGAGACGATCTTCTCCCGCACGGCGGGCTCCGCAAGGCGCGCGACGTCGTCGGACGAGGTCTCGATGCGCGCGAGCGTCCCGTGAACGCGGACCCGCACCGTCCCGACGCCGAAATCGGACAACAGCGCTTCGGCCCGGCCGACCGACCGCAGCTTTTGTTCCGTGATCCGCTCGCCGTAAACGAAACGCGACGCAAGACACGCCGCCGAGGGCTTGTTCCACGAGGAAAGCCCGAATTCCCTTGACAGCGCGCGGATCTCCGCCTTCGTCAGCCCCGTCTCGCGCAGGGGGCTTCTCACGCCCAGCTCCGCGATCGCCCGCATCCCGGGCCGATAGTCCCCGGCGTCGTCGGCGTTCGTTCCCTCGGCGACGACGGGAAACCCGCGTTCCGCAGATACGGAAACGATTTTCTCAAACAGCGCGCGTTTGCAGCGATAACACCGATCGGGCGGATTTTCCCGAAAGCCGGGAACGTTCAGAACGTCGAAATCAAGAAACAGATGCTTCGTCCCGCTCGACGTGCAGAACGACTCCGCCTGCCGCATATCCCGTTCCGGGAAGCAGGACGCCTGCGCCGTAACGGCAAGCACCCGGTCTCCGAGCGCCTGCCGCGCCGCGAACAGCAGGAACGTTGAATCGACCCCGGCGGAAAACGCAACGGCGGCGCCGCCGAACGAACGCAGCAGCGAAAGCAGCGTATCGTATTTTTCATGCAGTTCCGTCACGACAGCCCCCCCCTTTCCTTTTCCGTGATTCCTCTCTGTTATCTATGTTAAGCAATTTCACACGAAAAGTCAACGGTTTCCGAAAAAACCGGCCGACGCTTGACAAAAAACAGACGAAATGATACTATATATAATAACTTATTATGGATATTTAGGCGTGTTTTTATTTAGGCGTGTCCGCCGGAGACTCTCCGCATGAAAAAAAAGCTCTATCTTGTGCAAATCGCGATCTCGCTCTCCTCACCGTGTTTTCTTCCTTACGCGATGGGGTGTATCGCCGCGTACCTGCGGCAGGATCCGGAGATTTGCGAGCTTTACGAGATCCCCGACATCGTCGCGATGCGCGAGCCGCTCGAAAAGGTGCTCGCCCGCATCGAGGAGCCCGACGTGGTGGCGGTCTCCAACGTTCTCTGGAACACCGAATACAATAAACTGCTCGTCAGAGAGCTGAAAAAACGATACCCGAACGTGCTGATCCTCTTCGGCGGCCACGGCATCCCGCACAAGGGCGATTTTCTCGCCGCCAACCCGCAGGTCGACTACGTCACTTATTTCGAGGGCGAAAAGACCATGGCGCGGCTCCTCAAGGCGCTCGCGCGGGGCGAAGACGTCGGCGACATCCCGAACCTCGCTTACCGCAAAGACGGGAAGACCGTGCGCACCCCGCAGGGCAAGGCGCAGGAGCTTGACGACCTGCCGTCGCCGTATCTGACCGGGGAATTCGACCGTCTGATGGCGGAGTTCCCCGATACGGAATTCCACGCGATCATCGAAACGAACCGGGGCTGCCCCTATACCTGCGCGTTCTGCGAATGGTGTTTTACGAAAAACGTGCGGCCCTTCCCGCTCGAAAAGGTCAAAAAAGAGATCGAATGGGTCAGCCTGCACAAGATCGAATACGCCTATTGCGCGGATTCCAACTTCGGCATCCTCGAGCGGGACGTGGAGATCGCGGAATACGTCGTGCAGATGCGCAAAAAGAACGGCTATCCCCATATCTTCAAGCCGAATTACGCCAAGATCGACGAAGAGCGCGTGTTTCAAACGGGCTACATCCTCAACAGCAACAACATCGACAAGGGCGTGACGCTGACCTATCAGTCCTCCGACCCGACGACGCTGCAGAATATCGGCAGAAAAAACCTGAGCTTTGAGGAGTTCCGGGCGCTCAACGACCGCTTCACGGCGGCGGGCATCCCGACCTACACCGAGTTCATCCTCGGTCTGCCGGGCGAGACCTACGAGACCTTCTGCCGCGGCGTCTGCGACCTGTTGGAATACGGCCAGAACAACTCCATGATGGTCTACGAATGTCAGGTCTACCCGAACGCGCTGGTCGCCGACCCGGACTATCAAAAAAAACACGGCATCCTGACCGCCCGCGTCCCGCTGTTCAGCATGCACTACAACCCGGACAACAGCGGCGTTCAGGAGTATTTCGAGATCATCATCGGCACGGACACCATGCCGGTCGAGGATTGGGTCCGCTCGTTCATCTTCTCGGTGATCCTGCAGGCGTTTCACCATATGGGCCTGCTGCGCTTCTTCGCGATCTATCTGAACCGGGAAAAGGGCGTGTCCTATTACGAATTCTATCATTCGCTGCTGCGCTTCATCTACGAAGAGAGCGCGGGCTTCCTGCACGATCTGTTCGAGGACTTCAGCGCCCGCAAGCGGGATACCGAAAAGGCGGAATGGACCTTTACCAAAGAGCTCTACGGACCGACCGGCTGGTATTTTGAAGAGGGCGCGTTCCTCGAGCTCGCCCGCAGCGGCGACGTCTATTGGAACGAGATCCTGCCGTTCCTGAAAAAGTTCGGTATCGAAGAGCCGCTGTTCTCGCAGCTTCTGGAATTCCAGCGCAGGATGATCCGTCTGCCGGAGGAAAACGAGGCGGAGATCGTCTCCGACTGGAACTTCTACCCCTATTTCGAGGATAACAGCGGCAAAACGGCGCTGCGGCAGGTGCGCTGCCGTTTTCACGCGCGGTCCGATATCCTGGTGCACACCTGGGCGCAGTACGCGCGGGACGTGATCTGGTTCGGCAAGCGCTTCAGCATGACGCTGTATATGAACCAGAAAGAAACGCCGGAGTATACGGAAGAGGGCTAACGGGCAGCTATGGAATTTACTTCACTTTCCGTCGTCATCACCGCGTCCGACGAGGTGAACGACTTAAAAGAAACGGTCGACACGCTGCTCGCCGTCGGCGACGATATCGGCGAGATCGTGATCGTGCTGCCCGACTGGGCGGACCCCAACTGCGCGGCGATGGCCGACGCGCTCGCCGAGAGCTATCCCGATAAAGTCAAAAAGCTGATCCAGACGCAGAGCGGCATCGGCGGCGCGATCCTCGACGGCTTCGACAGCGCGGTCGGGTCGCACATCCTGTATTCCGTCGCGGATCTCGCGATCAGCCTTGATTCGGTCGCGCCGATGATCGCGATCGAAAAGCAGTACCCGGAGGGCATCGCGAAATCCTCCCGCTTTATGAAGGGCGGCAGGTTCGTGGATTATTCGAAAGTCCGGCTGGCGGTCAATTCCGTCGCACAGGTCTGCCTGAAGATCCTGTATCAGACGAACATCCGGGACCATACGAACCCCATGCAGATCATGCCCGCCGCGTTCTACCGCTCGGTCGAATGGCACGAACGCACCTACCCGCTGCTCGAGGAGCTCGTTCTCGTGCCGCTGCGGCTGCGGGTCCCGATCCGGGAGGTCCCCTGCACCTGTTACGGCAGGCGCGAGGGCGTTTCGAAGAATTCGTTCCTGCAAACGGCGCTGTATCTGAAGACCGCGCTCCGCGTGCGGTTCGTTCCGAAAAGCAGCTTGTTGAAAAAAGGACCGTAACGGTCCGAATGTTCTGAATACATCGGCGCAGGACGCGCCGATATGAATGACAGAGGTGGAACACGATGAGAGTAATGCTGATCAATCCCGGCCTGCCGGTCTATCTGCGCATGCCGTCCGTGCCGCTGGGGCTGATCTCGATCGGCAGCTATCTGCGCGCGCACGGCGACGAGGTGATCCTCGTCGAGCGTTCGGTGCAGACCTGCGATATCAAAAAAGAGGTCGAAAAATTCAAGCCGCAGGTCGTCGGCATCTCCTGCATGTCCTATCTGAGCAGCCTGGACGCGAAAAAGATCACCAAGATCATCCATGAGATCAGCGACGCGCCGGTGATCTGGGGCGGGCAGGCGCCCAGCTCCCTGCCGGAGATGTACCTGCGGGACGGGAAGCCGGATTATTTAAGTCTCGGCGAGGGCGAGATCACGATCTACGAATTCGTCCGCGCGGTGGAGAACGGCGGCGATATGTCGCAGATCGAGGGGCTTGCGTTTCTGGACAAGGACGGCAATTATATCCAAACGCCGGACCGTCCCGTGGCGGATCTGACCACCTTCCCGGAGATGGACTGGTCCTTTGTGGAGCCGCAGAAGTATTTCTCCTCCTTCTTCCACTGCACGAAGATGCTCTACGTCCATTCCTCCAAGGGCTGCCCCGCCGCCTGCACCTTCTGCGCGAACAAGCAGTTCCATCAGGGGCGCAACCGCTGCCGCGACCCGAAGCACGTCATGCACGACCTCGAATATCTCGTGGGCAAATGCGGCGCGAACGGCATCTATTTTTCCGACGAGCAGTTCATGCCGAACCGCAAGATCCGCAACGAGCTCCTCGCGATGATCCTCGAGAGCGACCTCAAATTCGTCTGGGGCTGCCAGATGCGTCTAGGCGTACTCAAAGAGGAGGATATCGACTATATGTATCAAGCCGGCTGCCGCTGGATCCTGTTCGGCATCGAAACGGGCAGTCAGGAAATGATCAAAAAGATCAAAAAGGGCACGGACCTGCGCCTTGCGAAGCCGACGATCGACTATTGCGAAAAGATCGGCATGACCGTGCAGGCGACCTTTATCATCGGGTATCCGGACGAGACCGTGGAACAGATGCAGCAGACCATCGACCTGGCGCTCTCGCTGCCCGCGAGCCTGCCGGTGCTGAACATCCTCACGCCGCTGCCGAACTCCGAGATCTATTTCCACCAGCTCGAGGTCGACCCGAACTTCCACGAGCCGAAAACGATCAAGGAGATCTCCAAGCAGGAGGCGATGCTGACCGACACCGCGCGCGTCAACCTCTCCAAGATCCCGACAAAGGACCTGTACGTCGTCCACCACTATTTTCAGTGGAAGGATTTCATCGGCAGGGACTCGGTCAACAACGACTCCTTCGGCATCGTCAAAAAAATGGCGCGCGATACGTTTAACCGGATGTTCAAGCACGGCCTGCGCGGCTTCGTGTTCGGCACCTACCGTTCGATCCGTCAGTTCTCCACGGTGTGGTTCTTCTCGCACTGCTTCCCGAAGACCATGAAAAAATACGGGCTG
>JAFRTA010000363.1 GCA_017427315.1 Clostridia bacterium | reverse complement strand
GTGGACCAGTACGTCGAGACTTCAGGCAGCTCCGGAACGCCGAAGGTTGTCCCGATGTCGAATAAATCGGCGTGGAACGTATATTGCATGGGCTTCCTCGGCCCCGTTGCCTGCGTCGACAGGTTTTATCGTAAAAACGGAAAACGTATGGCGACGACAAAGGGGTTCCTGCCGTGGGTGGTCGCGCGCAGATACCTTCCCAATGGGGAGCTGATTATAGACGGGTGCAGTATTCCGATCAATAATCTCAAACCGATCGTGAACTGGTATTCCGCAACGCCGGAACCGCTTGTATTCTTTGACGATCCGCAGAAACTGGACGGTAATTATCTGTTTTTGAGGTTCGGTTTACCCTATAAAAACGTCAGTTTTATCGGCGCGATCATGATCGCTTCATCCGTTTCCATGTTCCAGTACCTCGAAAAGAACTGGGAAACGCTTTGCGACGATATCGAAAATGGTGTTATCAACGATTCCGTTATGCTTCCGGACGATCTGCGGAAAAAGCTTGAAAAGAGGCTGCGTCCGCAACCGAAACGCGCGGAAGAGCTCAGGAATGAATTCAGAGAAGGATTCGACGATCCGATCGCTCCGCGTATCTGGCCGAAATTCAGTTGGATCTACGGCATGGCGGGCGGTACGCTTGCCGCTTACGCCGAAAGGATCCGCCGTTATATCGGCAAGGTTCCGCTGCATAATTTCGGATACGGCGCGTCGGAAGGATATTTTGCCATGCCGCTGACGCCCGACGCGGAGGATGCGGTCATCCTGCCGAAGAGCAATTACTTTGAGTTTATTCCCCGTGATCCCGAGGAGGGAGACACCCCCAAAACAATCACGGAGGTCAAAGTCGGCAATGAGTATGAAGTCGTGCTGACGAATCTTTCCGGTTTTTACCGTTATAAGCTTGACGACGTTGTGAAAATCACGGGCTTTTATAACAAATCGCCGAAAATAAAATTCCTCTACCGAGCCAACATCATGCTTAATATGAGCGATGAAAAGGTAACGCAAAGCATGCTTGACGAGGCGATGGCGGAAACGGCGGAAAAACTCGGTATCAATTATATGAGTTACAGCACCTACGGCGATACGGAAGCCGATATCCCGCATTATATCGTTTTGATCGAAACGGCTCAGGAGATGAACGAAGAGATCCGTCTCGAGGCGGGAAAAGCGTTCGATGCGGCGATCCGCAGCAGAAACGTCGAGTATAACAGATACAGAAGAAACGCCACGCTCGGCGATATCGAGGTGCATTTCATCAGCGCAGGCACCTTCGACGAGTATAAGGAAATGCTTCATGAAAAAGGCAGAAACACCAATCAGATCAAACCCGTCACGATTATCAACACACCCGCGAAAAAAGAGTTTTTCTTCTCTCACATAACGCTTTGATAAAAAGAAAGGTAGTTTCATAATGGCAAAAAAAATACCCTATCCGGTGTATGATCTGATTCCCTCGCAGACCACGATGTGGCTGATGATCAAATTCAGCATCCACAAAGAGGTGCTTCAGATCCCGTCGTCCGTTACGTTGAAAGCCGATATCGATTTCGAGCTGATGAAAAAAGCGATCAACGAAGAGATCCGGAGAAACGACTGCATGCGTCTGCGTTTCATTAAAAGCGGCGACGATATTCAGCAGTATTTTCTGCCCGAATATGTTCTGGAAGACGTGCCCGTGATGAGCTTCGGCACCGAGAAAGAACAGGAGGCGTTTCTGAATAAAGACGCGCGCAGGCCCGTTAAATTCCTGCGTGGCGAGAATTTCAGGCTCGTGTTGTTTAAAAGCTTTGACGGCAGAGCGGGTATTTATTTCAATACCTCTCATATGATTATGGACGCCGCCGCGATCGCGGTGTTCTATAAAGATCTTCTCGAAGTTTACCGTGCGATGGCGACGGGCGAAGAACTGCCCGCTCCGCTTGCGAGTTACGAGGAGTATATTCAGGAGGAATTCAAACGCCTGTCCAATACGGCGAAAATGGAGAAGGACAAGCAGTGGTTCCTTGAATATTATAAAAAAGGCGGCTGTCCGTTCTATGCCGGCGTGCACGGGCACGATTTGCTCGACGCGGCGCGTGAAAAAGAAAAGGATCCCGAGCTGCGCATCCCCTCGGCATACGACCCGATTAACGATAAAGCAGAGCTTGTGACGCGCCGTATCGAGGGCGAGGACGCGCAGAAAATCCTCGAATTCTGCCAAAAGAACCTCGTTTCGCCCGAGACGCTGATGCAGGCGGGTTACCGTATCCACGTTTCGAAGATCAACTATAATACAAACGATACGTTTTCGCTTCAGCTCTGCTCAAAGCGCGTCACGCTCAAAGAGAAAAACATGGGCGGGTGCCTGACGCAGCCGATGCAGGTGCGGCT
>JAFRTA010000362.1 GCA_017427315.1 Clostridia bacterium | reverse complement strand
CTCCGCGGCAAAAAGCACGGATATCGCCCTCGGCGCGATTCTCGGCGTGTTCAAGGGGCTGATCATTTCGCTGATTGTATCGGTCCTGCTGTATTCCGTTGCTTACATGATTCCGGATTCCGGATTTACCGCATACGTCGACGCCTCTTATTTCTGTAAATTTGCAGTGGCTTTATTGAATCTGATGTGATATAATTATATTGTAACTGATTTGCGGAGGTATTTACGGTATGAAAAAAGAGCAAAAAAAATTCTTTCTGTTTGAAAATGCGATGACGGTGCCGAATCTTCTGTCGCTGATTCGTATATTATTGATTCCCGTTTTCGGCGTTCTATATTATAAGGATATGCTGATCCCGGCTGTGGTCGTTTTGGCGGTATCCGGCTTGACCGATTTCTTCGACGGTAAAATCGCAAGACGCTTCAATCAGATCAGCGCACTCGGCAAAATTCTGGATCCGGTAGCGGATAAGCTGACGCAAATCACACTTGCCGTTTTGTTGTTCCTGAAATTTCACGCTTCTTCGGATCGGTTGATTCATGCCTTCAGTTGGGTGTTTCTCGTATTTGTCGGCAAAGAGCTCGTTATGGTGCTTTTCGGCCTGTTTATGCTGACAATCGGCTTACGGCCCGGCGCAGCGGAAATTTACGGGAAAGCGGCAACGTTCGTATTTTATTTCGTAATGATTCTCGTATTTCTTTTCGGTCCGGACGTGGGCGCGCTTGCGCACCTGTTCGTATTGCCCGACGTTGTAATGATTGTTCTCGTGTGTATATCAGCCGTTTTGACGCTGATCGCTTTTTCAAGCTATATTCCCGGCGTTTGGAGACAGTTGAAATATCGCAGCTCCGAAATCAAAAAAGGAACGTGGGATAAAAAAGATAACGGGATCATTCGGGGAGAGATTAAATAATATCGGGAGAACAGAATGAAAACTATGATTTGTTCGCGGTGTAAAAAGAATCCCGCGGTCGTATTCGTTCAGAAAATGGAAAACAACCGTCCCGTTCAGGAGGGGCTTTGCATCAAATGCGCGATGGAATTGAATATTCCCCCCGTGAAACAGATGTTGGACCAGATGGGCGTTACGGAAGAAGATATCGACGACGCCATGGAGCAGATGAGCGAGATGCTCGGGAATGTCGACGGCGATTTCGAGCCGGGAGGCGCTTCACTGATGCCGTTCCTCAACGGGATCATGGGCGGAGCGATGCCGCAGCTCAAAAACGAAGGAAACAATATGCAGAACGGTTCCGAACCGCATACGAACGAAAAAGAAGAAAAAGCGGCCGGAAACGGAAAAAAAGAAAAACGCGCGAAGGATAAAAAGAAAACGAAAAGAAAATTCATCGGTCTTTATTGCACGGATCTGACGGCGAAGGCGAAAAGCGGCGAGATGGACAGAATTATCGGCAGAGAAACCGAAATTCATCGCGTGACGCAGATTCTGTGCCGCAGAACGAAGAATAATCCCTGTCTCATCGGGGAGCCCGGCGTCGGTAAAACGGCGATCGCCGAAGGACTTGCGCTGAAAATCGCCGCAGGCGACGTTCCGGCGAAGCTGCAGAATAAAGAGATCCATCTTCTTGACCTGACCGGTCTGGTTGCCGGCACGCAGTTCCGCGGTCAGTTTGAAGCGCGCATCAAAGGTCTTGTGGAGGAAGTAAAAGAAGAAGGAAACATCATACTGTTTATCGATGAGGTCCACAGTCTCGTCGGCACGGGCGACGCCGAAGGCTCGATGAACGCAGCGAATATCCTGAAGCCTGCGCTTTCCCGCGGTGAAATCCAGGTAATCGGAGCAACGACGTTTAACGAGTATCGAAAGCATATTGAAAAAGACGCCGCGCTGGAACGGCGGTTCCAACCCGTTAAGGTTGAAGAACCTTCTATCGCGGATACCTACGAGATGCTTTTGGGAATCCGGTCGTATTATGAGGATTATCATCGCGTACGCATATCGGATGAGCTTCTTTACAAAGCGGTCGTTCTTTCGGAACGATATATAACGGACCGCTTTTTGCCGGACAAGGCGATTGACTTGCTTGACGAAGCCTGTACCTGCGCAAACCTGCGCAACAAGGCAATCAGCGATTACGAGAAATATGAAGATCTGTTGAAAGACCTTCACGAAGAAGAAGACGAATTGATCTCCGCAACGACGGAACAGATCGATTACGAAGAGCTTGCCCGTGTTCGCTCCGAAATCCTCACGCTTGAAAAGCAAGGGGATTCTCTCAGAGAAAAAGCTGAAGACAATGCGGTGCTCGAGGATGATCTTGCGCGCGTGATTCATCTTTGGACGGGGATCCCCGTGCAGAAAGTTATCGACAGCGATATCAAGCGCCTCGCCGATATGGAAACAAATATCAGAAAACGCATCATCGGACAGGACGAGGCTGTTACCGCGGTCGTCCGCGCGATCAAACGCACACGTCTGCAGCTTGATCCCGTCAAACGTCCCGCCAGCTTTATTTTTGTCGGCCCGACGGGCGTCGGCAAAACGGAGCTTGTCAAACAGCTCGCCGCAGAGCTTTTTGATACACCGGAAACGCTCATCAGACTCGATATGTCAGAGTTTATGGAAAAGCATTCCGTTTCCAGACTGATCGGTTCGCCTCCCGGATACGTCGGGTATGACGAAGCGGGCCAGTTGACCGAAAAAGTCCGCAGAAAGCCGTATTCCGTGATTCTGTTTGATGAAATCGAAAAAGCGCATCCGGACGTAATGAATATTCTTTTGCAGATTCTTGACGAAGGGAAAACGAACGACGCGCAGGGCAGGACGGTTGATTTTTCCAACACCGTGATCATCATGACGTCCAACGCGGGAAGCGAAAACCGCGAAAACGCAATGGGCTTTGCCAAAAGCGCAGCCTCTGCCAACCGGGACAAGGCGATGAGATCCCTCCGTGAATTTCTTCGCCCGGAATTTCTCGGCAGAATCGATGAGATTATCGTTTTCAATTCTCTCGGTGAAGCGGAATGCGCGCAGATCGCAAAGATACTGATTGACGAATTCCGTCCGGCGCTGCAGAATAAGGGGATTGAACTTGTCGTTTCGGACGGCGTTTACTCTCTGATTGCAAAAAAAGCCGCCGGCGGCGTCCGCGGCGCCCGTGATATCCGCAATATTATCCGACGCGAGATCGAAGATGAAATCGCGGATAAGATCATTCAGGCGTCGCTTCCGTTGACGAAAATCGAAATATCCGCGGAAGATGAAAAGATTATCGTATCATAAAATAAAGATCGGAGGATGTAAATATGAGTGAAAACACCGTTTGCGCCGCGGAGGAACTCTCCGGGAAAAAAAGAACCGTCGGAACCTATATCGGCTGGCTGATCCTTTCGTCGTTTCCCGTATGGCTGCCGTTGATCGGGTATATCGTCGTAGCCGTTCTTGCTTTCGGAGGCAAGGATGCGGAAAAAAAGCGGTTCTTCCGGGCGTCGTTTATTTTACATACGGTCTGCATCGTGTTGTTCATCGTTTCGCTGATTGTGGTTTTCGGCGTTTTCGGTGATCAGATCAAACCGTTCATTTCCGCGAATTATTAAGCGAATCTGAACCTGATGTGAATTTAACCGCTTCGCCTTTGACAATAAACCAACCGTATGCTATGATATGGTTGAATGATTCAGAAAGAAGGGGTCTACCATGCGTAAGTTTAAGAAACTGACCGTTGCGCTGCTTGCGTTGACGTTAAGTATCAGCCTTGCGTTTTCCTCCTCTGCAGCATCTTTTGACATCGGATCGCTGTTCGGAACGACGGATCCGATCCGTTCGTTTTTCACCATACTGAATTTGCTGACGACGAAAAACGATACGCCGTCATATACCGAGACGCCGCTTGAGCAGGTGGAGTATACCGAGTCTGAGCTTGCCCGCAGGCAGGCGATCGTCGATCTTGTCAATAAAGATCTGAACCGCATCAAAACAGAAAAGCCCGGTTTTATGATCAATTCGCAAAAAGGGCTGCCCGGCGGAGGAAAGGATTCCGTCGGAGGGTTCGCGCAGCAGGGCACTTCCCTCGCAGCGTCTATTTTCAAGCTTTTATTCGGCGAGGAAAAGAATCCGGTCGATATGGATACCATGATGGCGTCTCTCGGCATTTCTTCCTTTTTTGATGACGCGGGGTCTTCCCGTCACGAACGCGGCGTAGACTGTACTTATGACGTTTCCGTTACGGGGAAACCGTTCGTATCCGCGTTGGAGGCGAAGGACGTTTATTCGGAAAATCCGATTTCAAAATCCAGGTACAACGACAGCTATGATTTCAAGATTTATTTGCAGGACGCCGTAAATCCCGGTCCCGAGTCCGCGCAGGCGAAAGTATTCGATCTGTTTTCGGATATCAAGCTTTATCAGACGCTGTCTTCCATCATGCCGGAGATCGATCAAAACATTATCATGCTGCGTTATGTCGACTGCTATATTCAGGGCACCGTTGATAAAGACGGGAATGTCGTCAGGTATCTGACGCATTACAAAGTCATTCTTCAGGTCGACGCTTCGCAGTTCGATTATGATATGACCCAGTATCTCGATTCTATCAATAATAAAGAATTATACGAGAGCGAAGTGATTTATTATAACTTCGACTGGTCCAAAAGACAGTTCGGCGATGTAAACGACGATGACAGAGTGACCACTTCCGACGCACGGGCGCTTCTTCGGATCGCGTCAAGACTTGACGAATCGACCCAGTCGGCGATTACGTTCGGCGATATGAACGGAGACGGAAAAATCACGACGAAGGATGCGAGGACGCTGCTTCGCTGCGTCGCAGGGCTTGAGGAGCTTCCCAACGGAAACAATTGAGACGGGATGAGCTGCAATCAGTCAATCATTATTAGAAGGAGAAGTATATATGGCAAAATTTATCCTTGCGCTCGACCAGGGCACGACAAGTTCGAGAACGATCGTTTTCAACAAAAAAGGTGAGATCGTTTCCAAGATGCAGTATGAATTCCCGCAGATCTATCCGCAGGCGGGCTGGGTTGAACACGATCCCATGGATATCCTGAAAAGTCAGATGCGTTCGCTTGCCGATACGATGATCGAAGGAAGCATCAAGGCAAAGGACGTGGTCGGCATCGGCGTTACGAATCAGCGTGAAACGACCATTCTCTGGGATAAAACCACGGGGCAGCCGGTATATAACGCCATCGTCTGGCAGTGCCGCAGAACCGCGGATATGTGTGAAAAGCTGAAAGAAGATAAGGAATTCTGCAATTATATCACGGAGCATACGGGCCTTCTTGTGGACGCATATTTCTCCGCCACGAAAATCAAATGGATTTTGGATCACAGTGAAAAAGCAAGAGAAGTTCTTGCCGCGGGAAATCTGATTTTCGGCACGGTCGAAACATGGATTATATGGAACCTTTCCGGCGGCAAGGTCCATATCACGGATTACTCCAACGCGTCGCGCACCATGCTTTTTGACGTCGACAAGCTTTGTTGGGACGAGTATATCTGCAAAAGACTCGGCATTCCGATGGAGATCCTGCCTACGCCCGTTCCCTCGAGTCAGATTTACGGTCTTGTTTCTTCACACGGCATTCCCGGCCTGGAATCATTGACCGGCATCCCCATCTGCGGCGCCATCGGCGATCAGCCGGCCGCGTTATTCGGTCAGGGTTGCTTTGAATCCGGCCAGGCGAAGAATACCTACGGCACGGGATGTTTCCTTTTGATGAATACGGGTGAAAAGCGCGTAAAATCGAAGAACAACCTCGTGACCGGCGTTGCATGGGGATTGAATGATAAGGTTTATTATGCAATTGAAGGCAGCGCATTCAACGCCGGTTCCACGATTCAGTGGCTCCGGGACGAGCTGCATCTTATCAAAAACGCTCCCGAATGCGACAAGCTTGCCGAATCTGTTCCGGACGCAGGCGGCATTTATCTTGTCCCGGCCTTTACCGGTCTCGGCGCTCCATACTGGGATATGTACGCAAGAGGCTGCATCGTCGGCCTGACCCGCGGAACGAACCGCGCGCATATTGCAAGAGCGGTCCTGGAAGGAATCGTATATCAGTTG
>JAFRTA010000361.1 GCA_017427315.1 Clostridia bacterium | reverse complement strand
GGCTGCGGCGACATGAGGAATGTCGGCATTCATTCCCCATTCCTCGTTCCGCTATGTGTAAAAACCGATTCGCCGAGGCGCAGACGCCTCGGCGAATCGGTTTTTACACTTCCACCGTCTCTCCCGAATTCAGCGAGAACAGGACGGTTTTTTTTACGTTGACGCCGAACATCTTTTCGACGGCTTTTTTATAGATGCGCACCTGACCGCGATAACGCTCCGCGAGCGCCTCCTCGCTGAGCTTCGCGTCGGTTTTGTAATCCACGACCACCGCGCCGTCCGGCTCGAAGAACACGAGGTCCGCAACGCCCTGCACGAGGATATCCTCGCTGCTCGTCACATCCGGATACAGCTCGTAAACCGGCATCAAAAGCCGGAATTCCAGCTCGCGGAACGACTTTTCCGCTCCCGCGGCGCGCCTGCCGATTTCCGACGAGGCGAAAGCGGTGATTTTTTTCATATCCACCAGCGCCGCGTCCGCAGAACTGAGCAGGCCCTGCGAGACGAGTCTGCGCTTCTCCGCTTCGGGATCGGCGAGCAACGATGTGTAATCGCAGTGCTGCAGCGTTTTGTGATACGCCGTTCCGCGCGAAGCGCCGCTCACGCCGGCGGCGGAGAGGAACGCGGGCTGACTGAGCGTCACGTTCTCAAAGCTCGTCTGCCTGCCGGTGAAGCCGGAGGCGGTGATCTTCGCGGGGAGCCCGCGGAGCTCGTTATGGGGATAGACGTATTCGATCCTGCGGCGCAGCTCGTCGTATTCCGCCGCGGAATAGGGCATGCGCTCGGTTTTCGGCGCCTCTCCCGTCTCTTCTTCAACGGCGGGTTCGTCCTTGATTTTTTTCTCAAAATAACGAAACCGTATTTCCGCGCCGCACTCGGCGGTCCTGCCCGTGAATTTCGCGACGGCGCGCAAATGAGACGCCTTCGGGTGACGAATCAATGCACCCAGCAATACCGTAAGCCAATCCGTGCTTTTCAGCACGCCGTAGGTGAGCGGTTTGCCGACTCCCGGCAGCAGCGCCGCGGCTTCGCCCGCCGTTCTCTCCATATTCTTCACGGAACCGAAGATGACAAGACGGTATACCGCGCGCGTCAGCGCCACGTACAAAAGACGGATTTCCTCGGCGACGGCGTCCTCTCTCTTTTTCCACTTCAAAGCGGCAAGGGGAATCGGCGTGTACTTTTTCAGCTCCAGCCGGTCGACGATGCGGATCGCCGCGCCGAAATCGTTATCGCAGAGCACGTCCGCCCGAAGGTCGGCGATATTATACTTCTTCGCGGTATCCGCAAGAAGAACGAACGGAAATTCCAGTCCCTTCGACTTATGCGCGGTCATAATGGTGACGGCGTTCTCCGGCTCGCCCCGCACGTCGGGCACGTAGCCCTGAATGCCGGAACGGCGCAGCGCGTCGAGATAGCGCAGGAAACCGGGATAGCCGATCCTGCAGCTCTGCTCGTAATTCTGCGCGGCGGTGAGGAATACGCCGAGACCTTCAAGACGCTGTTCTCCCCCCGGCATGGAGGAAATATGCGCCGCGAAATCCGTCTCATACAGCATATACCGCACGAATTCCTCGGTGCGCATCGAGACCGAGAGCCTGCGCCATGAAGAAAGCAGCGCAAGAAAAGCGCGGCATTTTTCCGCAAGAG
>JAFRTA010000360.1 GCA_017427315.1 Clostridia bacterium | reverse complement strand
GGCAAGCCTTCGCATACCCACACCGCCGCACGAAACGGCAGAGGTCTGCCGTGCTACCATGTGTGCCCGACGCCGCGGGAAACATCCCGATAAATCAGAATTTCTCATTGACATTTGAAAAAAAACGGTTATAATAGCGATATATGAAAAAGCGTTGACGGAGAAGGCGCCGGCAGGACCGCTCCTCAGAGAGCGCCGCAAAAGGTGAAAGCGGCGCGCTGCGGCAGCCGGACGCTACCCCTCCCGAGCGGCGGCGAAAACATTTACGGGAACCTCTGAAAATTCGACGCGTTCAGATTGCGAAGAGATTTTTTTGTCAGACGAAACAAAAAGCGCAGTTAATACTTTGTGTATTGACGAGCATTTTTGTAAAGTATGACGGAAAAAGATCACGCAAGATGAATGCACAAGAGTTTTGAGAGGTGACCTGATTAAACCGCACGTCCCGTCCGCGTTAAGGACGATCGAGCGGCGGAAAACCGACTGTTTTCCGCAATTCGGGTGGAACCGTGGAGCCTCCAGCTTCATCCCGTACAGACGGGATGAAGCTGTTTTTATTCAGGGTCGAGACCGAGCCCCGAAGCCCGAGGTTGAAGACCGAAGACTAAAGACTGAAGACCAAAGACCGAAGAACGAAGACTAAAGACAAAAGACTGAAGATCGAAAGCCGAAGGCGGGAATAAGAAATAAAAAGTATTGATCAACCGACCGCAAATAACCGGCAACGAGCAACGAGCAACCAACAACAGATAACTATAGCAGAAAGGATCTGATATTATGATTAAAATCACACTCAAAGACGGCTCTGTGAAAGAATTCGAGCCCGGGATCTCCGCATTCGAAGCGGCGAAGCTTCTCAGCGAGGGGCTTGCCCGTATCGCCTGCGTCGCCGAGATCGACGGGCTCGTCTGCGACCTGCGCACGCCGCTTACAAAGGACTGCGCGCTGAACATCCTGACCTTTGACAGCGACGAGGGCAAAAAGGCGTACCGCCACACGACCTCGCACATCCTCGCGCAGGCGGTCAAACGCCTGTACCCGGAAGCGAAGCTTGCGATCGGTCCCGCGATCGACGACGGCTTCTACTACGATTTCGGCGTCGACGTTCCATTCACGCCCGAAGTCCTCGCGAAATTAGAGGATGAAATGAAAAAGATCGTCAAGGAGAACCTGCCGATCGAAAAATTCGAGCTCTCTCCCGCCGAGGCGATCGAGCTGATGAAGAGCAAAAACGAGCCCTACAAGGTCGAGCTGATCGAGGAGCACGCCGCCTCCGGCGAGCCGATCTCCTTCTACAGGCAGGGCGAATTCACCGAGCTCTGCGCGGGTCCGCATCTGATGAGCACGGGCGCGGTCAAGGCGTTCAAGCTCACGCAGTGCACGGGCGCTTACTGGCGCGGCGACTCGACGAAGGCGATGCTGCAGCGCGTTTACGGAACGGCGTTCCCGAAAAAGAGCGAGCTCGACGAGCATCTCGCGGCGCTCGAGGAGGCGCGCAAGCGCGACCACAACAAGCTGGGGCGCGAGCTTGAGCTGTTCACGACCGTCGATTATATCGGTCAGGGCCTGCCGATCATGCTGCCCAAGGGCGCGCGCATCATCCAGCAGCTTCAGCGCTTCGTCGAGGACGAGGAGCAGAAGCGCGGCTGGCTGCTGACGAAAACGCCCTATATGGCGAAGAGCGACCTTTACAAGATCTCCGGGCACTGGGACCACTATCAGGACGGCATGTTCATTCTCGGCGATCCGGAGAAGGACGACGAGGTCTACGCGCTGCGCCCGATGACCTGCCCGTTCCAGTATCAGGCGTATCTGAACAAGGCGCGCTCCTACCGCGACCTGCCCCTGCGCTATAACGAGACGTCCACGCTGTTCCGCAACGAGGCGAGCGGCGAGATGCACGGTCTGATCCGCGTGCGCCAGTTCACGATCTCCGAGGGGCACCTGATGTGCCGCCCCGACCAGCTTGAGGACGAGTTCCGGAAATGCCTAGAGCTGGCGATCTTCATGCTCAAGACCGTCGGTCTTTACGACGACGTTTCCTACCGGTTCTCCCAGTGGGATCCCAACGACCGCGCGAAATATATCGGCACGGAAGAGGAATGGGACGAGGCGCAGGGCATGATGAAGCGCATCCTCGACCATCTGGAGCTGCCCTATAAGATCGGCATCGGCGAGGCGGCGTTCTACGGTCCGAAGCTCGATATCCAGATCAAGAACGTCTTCGGCAAGGAGGACACGCTCATCACGATCCAGATCGACCCGATGATCGCCGAAAAATTCGGCATGGTCTACACGGATAAGGACGGGCAGAAGAAGAACCCCATCATCATCCACCGCACGTCCATCGGCTGCTACGAGCGCACGCTGG
>JAFRTA010000359.1 GCA_017427315.1 Clostridia bacterium | reverse complement strand
TACAGCGCCGGGACCTTGCAGAAAGCAAGAAAAACCGCGGCAATCCCGTACGGAAGCGTATAGATCACATAGTTCAGCATGGAGCGCGCGTAACTTGTGCCGATAAGATATCGCAAAGACTCCGCCGAAACGATCGAAATAATCGACGATAAAACAAATTTTATCCCAAAAGCGATCGGCTGAAGGATCTCGTTTGTTTTCAGGAACAGCGTAACGATACAGAAAACAATCAATAACCACTGTACGATTCCCATCAATGAAACGTTTCTGTCCGGCAGGAATCCCAGACACAGATTAAACACGATGTTGGCGCTCATGAATACGGCGGCAAATACGGAATACTTGTTTTTCTTTTTGTTCATGGAATTCATAACAGACCTCCCGATAATAATGACGGTTCCTTCCTTCGGCATTCATACGTTGAGCAGGCTGAGATACCGGTCTTCGCTGAAGGATTTCAAATTATATAATATCAGAATATCCGTGATATTCTCTCTTTCTGCCAAAGAGAACACGGAATCCTTGTAATATCTCGGGTCGAGCACAAGGATGCGTTCGAAGCCGCCGCAGAGATACGGCAAAAAGGAATTCGCATAAGAATCCTTGATCAGCAGAAGCGTCCTGCCGTTCCGCGTCGGCGTTCCCACGCTGAAAACGCCGTCGTTTCCGCCGAGGAAATAAAGATATTTGTCTTTCCCGTCAAGCAGTTCGGGGTAATAGACGGAAGCGTGCGTTTCCCCTTTGCCGTTCGTCACCGCCGTATCCGTAAAAAGCTCCGCCGCGGGCGCGGAAAGCGTATCGGGCTTCACCCCGAAAAACCTGCCGAAGCGGGAATAGGTCGTGCCGCAGAAGTCCGCGCTCACTTCCTCGAGGCGGAACGCTTCCAGCTCCTCCGGCTCTCTGCCCGCCGCAGTCATGTATTCGCGATATGCGAGATAGGCGCCGAGCGCCGTCCAGTGGTGGTCGGTGCGGTAATAAATATATTCCTCTTTATGCGCCGACAACGCGGCATAGACGTTGACGAATCCGGGCAGCGATTCCGCCTTGCGCAGAAGCGCCGCCCCGTCGGCGGTCGGCGCGAAGGGCGGAAGTTTTTCCTGCAATACCGTCGCCGCCGTCGGCGCAATCAGCGTATACACGTCAATCCCGAAGGTCTCTTTCACGGTCTGAGAAAACGTGCGCACGGCCTCAAGATTTTTATCAAAGCCCGCGGCGGCGTCCGCGTCGAAGGAATCAATCAGATATCCGTCTTTCCCGCGGAACACGCCGTTGTTTTCGGTTTTCAGAAGCGCGGTCTCGGTGAGAGATTTGAGCGTCACCCAACCGTCGCGCAGGACGAAATGGTCCGCGATATACTTCGAAATCCCGGACATAAAGCTGCCGTTCTTCACCGCCGCAAAGGACAGCTTCGGAAAAGCGGCGAGATACCGGTTCTCGTTCGCGGAAAACTCTTTTTTCGGCAGCGCGAACGTCAGCACGGAGATCCCGGCGAGCAACAGGGCAAACACTGCGGTGAACGCTTTGTTTTTCATGCCGTCGACCTCCTAAAAGCGGAAATAGATGAACGGATTGTAGGTGCTGTCCACGAGATACGCCGTCGAAAGCAGGAACAAAAGCCCGTACCAGACGGTTTCCGCGGCAAAGAACAAAACCCGTTTCCGGCGCGTCGCGCTTTCCGCGCGCCCGGAAAGCATCTTTCCGAAACGCGCGCCGAACGGCAGGGACGCGAACGCCGCGATCAGCAGCGTCGGCGCGTTCGTTGTGAGGAGATACGCCGTTTCGCTGCCGAAGCCGCCGTTTGCGCCGAACATGGCGCCGAAATACGAAAACAGCGCTCCCGTATCGTCCAGCGCGAACAGCACCCAGCCGAACAGCACGGCGAGAAGCGTACAGATGCGCCCGACTGCCGCCGGCGCGCGGTTGAGTATTTTCCCGACAACAAATTTTTCAAGCAGCAGCAGAACGCCGTAATACAGCCCCCACAGCACGAAATTCCAGCTTGCGCCGTGCCAGAGCCCCGTCAGGAGCCAAACGATCAGGATATTCCGCACCTGCTTCGCCGCGCCCCTGCGGTTGCCGCCGAGCGGAATATACAGATACTCCCGGAACCACGTACCGAGCGAGATATGCCAGCGCCGCCAGAATTCGGTCACGCTGCGGGAAATATACGGATAGTCGAAATTCTCGAGGAAACGGAAGCCGAAAATACGCCCCAGCCCGATCGCCATATCGGAATACCCGGAGAAATCGAAATAAATCTGAAACGCGAACGCAATCGCGCCGAGCCACGCGTCCGCCGCGGGGGGCGCGTCCGCTGCGGAGATCCGGGCCCAGAGAAAGCCGACGTTGTTCGCGATGAGCACCTTTTTGGCGAGCCCCGTGATAAACCGGCGGATCCCCTGCGCGGCGAGATCGAAATCCGTGCGCCTGTGCGCGATCTGCTCCGCTACGGTGGAATAGCGCACGATCGGTCCCGCGATGAGCTGCGGGAACAGCGAAATATAAAGGCCGAAATTCAGAATATTCTTTTGCACCGGCGCAGTCGCCCGGTATACGTCGATCACATAGGACATCGCCTGGAACGTAAAGAACGAAATGCCGATCGGCAGCGCGATTCCCGCCGCAGGCAGCGATACGCCGGGCAGCAGATTCAGGTTATCTATCACGAAATCCGCGTATTTGAACACCCCGAGCATCGAAAGATTGCAAACGACGGAAACCGCAAGCAGCGCTTTCTTCGTTTTTTCCCGCGAACGGAATCTGTCGATCCCAAGCCCGAACAGATAATTCATCCCGATCGACGCGAGCATGATCGTCACATAGACCGGTTCGCCCCATGCGTAAAACACGAGACTGAACGCCAAAAGCAGCCCGTTGCGCAGCTTTACCGGAAAGATAAAGTAAAACAGCGTAATGAGCGGCAAAAACAAGGTTAAAAATTCCGTGCTGCTGAATACCATCGAATCAGAACAGCCCGTCGATGACCGCGGAGGCGGCGGCGCTGTCGCCGGAGACGCAGAATACGACGTAATCGCCGTTCGTCACCGTCACGGCGTTTTCGAGCTTCGGCACTTCTTTCGGCACATAGTCGGAATAATCCTCGATCTGAATCTCTTTTCTCTCGTCGATTCCCCGCAGTACGGCGGCGACGGCGGAACCGTCGCTCACTTTGACGACGAGGATCTCCTCGGCGACGGCAGCGGAGGCGGCGTAGTAAGCGCACTCGGCGACGTCCGAATCGTCAAGGCCGAACAGCGCCATGGCGCGGGACGCGGAGGCGGACGCCATTTCCTCCTCAAACAGCTCGGAATGGGCGGCGATCGCGGACGCAGCCTCGGCAGCGCTCGCCGGACGTTTCGCGACGGGGGCTTCTGTCGGCGCGGCGGTCGTCGTGGGCACGGCGGTCGTCGTGGGCGCGGCGGTCGTCGTGGGCGCAGCGGTCGTCGTGGGCGCAGCGGTCGTCGTCGGCGCAGGCGTCGGAGCCTCGGTCGAAGGCAGAAGCGTCGTCGGCGCTTCGGTCACCGGGCCCGTCGTCAGTACCGTCGTATCGGCGAGCGTGGTCTGTATGTCGGTCGCGGGCAGTGTGATGACCGCGCTCGTCTCGGCCGTCGCGGGAACCGTCGGCGCCGACTCGGTCGTCATATACTGAAACGCGGTCGTGCTCTCGCCCGGGGGCGTCGTTCCGTCGGCGCCGTCCGGTTTCTTTTTCCCGCAGGCGGTGAGCGCCGCGGCTGAAACGACAAGCGCAAGCAAAACTGCAAATAGCTTCAATTTCATTTCAAAAACCTCTTCTGTATTATTTCGTCGTCCTTCCGGATCCCGTCACGCGGTTCTCTTGAGCCAGTCAAGCCAGATACGGCAATACTTCGAACCGAAATGGATGCCGTCGTTCGCCGCGTCGTACGGAAGCTGACCGCTGCCGTCCGTCATCACGGAGGAAGCGTCGATATACCGCACGCCCTCCTCCGCGGCGATTCTCGCAATCACGGCGTTCTTGTTCCGCACTCTCGCCATCGTCGTGTCGCCGTAACCGTTCGCGCGCGCACGGGAATCGTTGACCGGCGTGATGCCGTGCGTGATCACCTCCGCTTCCGGAGCGCGCTCCTTTACACCGCGGATCACCTTGCGGTACATCTCGCCCCACGGATTGTCGCTGTAAGTCAGGTCGTTGACGCCGAGCAGGATAATGACCTTATCGTAGCCGCGGTCTTTGACCTCGTCGATCACGTACCGCGACGAGCCGGATATCTTTTTATTGAATATCGTATTCGCATGCAGGCTGACCTTGCCGTAAAAGTCCACGGATGCATCCGAAAGATAAATCGCGAGCGAGGCGACGATCGAGTCGCCGATCACGGCGATGCGCGGAGCTTTTCCCTCTCTCCCGGTCACGGAAACGCCGTCCGTTCCGAAATCGTAGATCAAGCCGCCGAGGGTGATCTTTCCGAGGGCCATCACGCCGTCCGTGCCGAAATAATACCATTTCCCGCCGATCTGCTGCCAGTCGGTCCTGCGTTCGCCGCGCGCGAAATAATAGGTTTTGCCGTCGACCGTTCTGAAGCCGTCGTATGCTTTCCCGCGTTCGAACAAGAGCTTCCCGCCGTTGTCGGACGGGACCTCGCCGTCCGAGCCCCTGCCGTCAGCGCCGAAATGATACAGCGCGCCGTCGACCGTAAGGAAGCCGACTGCCGCCCTGCCGGAAGAAGGCTCGAAATAGTAAACGCAGCCGTTGACCGTTTGCAGCCCGACGGCGCCGACCCCGGCGGAAGCGTCAAAGTAATAAACGCCGCCGTCGATCGTGCGCAGGCCGGACGCGCGCACCCCCGTGGGCGAGAACCAGTATTTGCCCGCGCCGTCCGCCGCAGACAGGAATCCCGACGGGACGCTTTCGTCGGCAAAGCAGAAATACTTATCGAGCCGCGCGCTGTAACGGAGCGCCAGCCGCGCGTCGCCCGATTTGAGACTGCCGTCTTCATCCAAGTCAAAGGGAGCGATATCCTCCGGCGGGACTTCCCGCTTTGCCGCGATGCGCAGAAGATGCGCCGCGTCGGCGGAATTGAATTTTCCGTCGCCGGTAATATCGCACATCATTTTTTTCTCATAAAGCGTCTCCGGCGCGTCGCCGACGAGCACCGCAAGCGTTTTTTCCGTATCGACGGTATAATTCTTATCCGCCGCGTTTACGGTGACCGAACCGACGCCTGCCGATACGGTACAGACGCACAGGACGAGCATTACGAGCATATGGAACAAGCTTTTCCGTTTCATTCTTTCAGCCTCCATGGACCGCATGGGTATCCGTAGTTATTATACTACAAGTCCGAAGAAGCGGTCAATCCCCAAATCGTCAAATTACGGCAAAATACGGCGGCCCCGTCCGGCCGGGCGGAAGGGACGCGGGAATCGGCAACAAAAAAACGGAGTCTCCGGGGAAACTCCGCTTCTTTTTCACGATAAAGGGACTTATGCCTCGACCTCGTAAACGCTGACTTTCTTGCGTTTTTTGTCAAGACGCTCGAAACGCACCGTGCCGGTGACCTTCGCAAAAAGGGTATCGTCGCTCCCCTTGCCGACATTCGTGCCGGGATGGATCTTCGTGCCGCGCTGACGGACGAGGATCGTGCCCGCGTTCACAAGCTGACCGTCGGCTCTTTTCGCGCCGAGTCTCTTGGATTCGGAATCTCTGCCGTTCTTGGTGGAGCCCATACCTTTTTTATGAGCGAACAACTGGCCGTTAAATTTAAGCATGCTTGCGCACCTCCGAAATAGTTGATGTTTTAATGGATCTGACCTGTATTTTATCCGGATACTGCTTCTGGATCGATTTCAAATGCATCGAAAGCCCCTGCAGCAGCCGGAACGCTTCTTTCGGGCAGCCGTCTTCCAGCCGGAGCCAGAAATGACCGTTCTTTTCCGAAAAGTTCAGGCGCGCTCTGCACCCGAGCAGATCCGAAACGGTATTGACCGTGAGGTAGACCGCGGAAGAGATCCACGCGCAGCAGAGATCCGTGCCCCGCGCTGCATTGTCGTCCGCATGGCCGAACACCGCGAAAGAAGTGTAATTGCCGTCGCCGTCGACGGCAAAGACCGCGTGGGTCATTACGCGGTGATCTCGCCGATGGCAACCTTCGTGTAAGGCTGTCTGTGACCGAGCTTTCTCTTCTCGTTCTTCTTGGGCTTGTAGGTGAAGACGGTGATCTTCTTCGCCTTGCCGTTTTTGACGACCTTCGCGGCGACCTTCGCGCCGTCGACATACGGAGCGCCCGTCTTGATGCCGTCGTCGCCCGCTACGGCGAGAACCTTGTCAAAAACGATCTCGGAGTCGGCCTCGGCGTCGAGCTTCTCGATGAAGATCTCGTCGCCGGACTGGATCTTGTACTGCTTTCCGCCGGTTTCGATAATTGCGTACATTTCGGGTAATACCTTCTTTTTTTAAGACTCGCTGTCGGTGGGTGCGGTTCCCCGCTTTCGGGCATAATGCCACCCCGGACATGCGGCAACAGCTATATTAACATAACGGGGGAAAAAAGTCAAGAGCCGAAACGGAAAATTTTCGGCTCCTGACGGAATTGATATCTGCCTGCTCCGCGCTTCGGCTCAGTCGTCGAAATTCGCGAAGTCGCCGAGCGTTGAAATATCCGTGGGGATCAGGTCCACGTCGGAATAACGCTTCATGCCGGTGCCGGAGGGAAGGAGCTTGCCGATGATGACGCTCTCCTTCAAACCGAGCAGCTTATCGACCTTGCCCTTGATCGCGGCGTCGGTCAGCACGCGCGTCGTCTCCTGGAAGGACGCGGCGGAAAGGAAGGACTCCGTCGCGAGAGAGGCCTTGGTGATACCGAGCAGGATATGCTCGAGCTGCGCGGGAACGAATTCCTCGCCGGTCTCGCTGCATCTCGCCTCGGCTCTGATTTCGGCTTCCTTGACCTCGGAGCGGTCGACCACCGCGCCGACGAACAGGTCGGTCGAACCGGCGTCGATCACCTTGACCTTCTTGAGCATCTGACGGACGATGATCTCGATATGCTTGTCGTTGATATCAACGCCCTGAACGCGGTAAACGCGCTGCACCTCGCGGATCAGGTAATTCTGGACGGCGTCGATGCCGAGGACCTCAAGCACGTCGTGCGGGTTGAGCGAACCCTCGGTAATGCAGTCGCCCTTTTTGATTTCCTGCCCTTCTTCGACGCAGATGCGGTAACCGTAGGGGATCAGGTATTTCTCCTGCTCCTCCTGATTGGTGACGACCACGTGATTGCTCTTCTTGATCGTCTCAAACGAGACGACGCCGTCGATGCGGCTGAGCATCGCGAGGCTCTTGGGCTTTCTGCCCTCAAACAGCTCCTCGACGCGGGGAAGACCCTGCGTAATATCGGACGCCTGCGTCACGCCGCCGGTATGGAAGGTACGCATCGTAAGCTGCGTGCCCGGCTCACCGATGGACTGGGCGGCGAAAATGCCGACCGCTTCGCCGACGGTGACCGCGCGATTTGTCGCGAGGTTGGAGCCGTAGCACTTGATGCAGACGCCGTGAACGGATTCGCAGGTCAGCGGCGAACGGATCACGACCTTGGTGAAGCCCGCGTTCACGATCTTCTCAGCGTCGTCGTCGTTGAGCATGTGGTCGTTGTTCATCACAAGCTCGCCCGCTTCGTTATACAGCGGATCGAGCAGATATCTGCCGACGAGTCTCTCGCTGAGCGGCTCAATGACGCCGTCGTCGTCGCCGGTGATGTCGCTGACCTCAAGGCCGTGTCTGCAGCCGCAGTCCTCATCGCGGACGATGACCTGCTGCGCGACGTCGACCAGACGTCTGGTCAGGTAACCCGAGTCGGCGGTACGCAGCGCTGTATCGGCAAGACCTTTGCGCGCGCCGCGGGAAGAAATGAAGTATTCGAGCACGTTCAGGCCCTCGCGGTAATTGGAACGGATCGGGATTTCGATGACCTTACCGGAGGTGTTGGAGATCAGGCCGCGCATGCCGGCGAGCTGGTTCATGTTCGAGGTGCTGCCGCGGGCGCCGGAATCCGCCATCATGAACAGCGGGTTATCCTTATCCAGGTTCGCGACCAGCGCGCCCGAGACCTTCTTCGTGCATTCGTCCCACACGTCGACGGAATGCTTCGAGCGGTCCTTATCGCTGTAAAGACCTCTGCGGTAGCCGGCGGTGATCTTGTCGATCTTCTGCTCCGCTTCCGCGATGAACTGTTTCTTCTCCGCCGGGATTGTCGCGTCGCCGACGGCGACAGTCAGGCCGCTCACGGTGGAATATTTGTAGCCCTGCGCCTTGATTGCGTCGAGCACGACGGAGGTCGTATGGATGCCGTGTACCTTGATGCACTTATCGATGATCTTGCCGAGCATCTTTTTGTTGACGAGGAATTCGACCTCGAGATTGAACTCGTTTTCGGGATCGCTTCTGTTGACGAAGCCGAGATCCTGCGGGATCGGGTTATTGAAGATGATCCTGCCCAGCGTAGTCTCTATCGTGCGATACCGGACCGTGCCGTCGGGATCGGTCTTGCTCATTCTGACGCGGATGGGCGCGTGAAGATCCAGCTCACCCTCGTCGTACGCCATCGTCGCCTCGTCGACGCTGCAGTAAGCCTTGAGCTCATTGCCGGGCAGCTTGCAGGAACCCGGCGCGTCCTCGCGCACGAGCGTCAGATAGTAGGAACCGAGGATCATATCCTGCGTCGGCACGGTGACGGGCTTACCGTCGGCGGGCTTGAGCAGGTTGTTGGAAGCGAGCATCAGGAAACGGGCTTCCGCCTGCGCTTCCGCGGAGATCGGCACGTGGACCGCCATCTGGTCGCCGTCGAAGTCCGCGTTGAACGCGGTGCACGCCAACGGGTGCAGCTTGATCGCGCGACCCTCAACGAGCACGGGCTCAAACGCCTGGATGCCGAGACGATGGAGCGTCGGCGCGCGGTTCAGCAGAACCGGATGGTCTTTGATAACGACCTCGAGCGCGTCCCACACGTCGGTGCCGGCCTTGTCGACCATTTTTCTCGCGCTCTTGATATTATTGGATTTGCCGAGCTGCACCAGACGGCTCATGACGAAGGGCTTGAACAGCTCGAGCGCCATCTCCTTGGGCAGGCCGCACTGATAGATCTTCAGCTCGGGACCGACCACGATGACCGAACGGCCGGAATAGTCCACGCGCTTGCCCAGCAGGTTCTGACGGAAACGGCCCTGCTTGCCCTTGAGCATATCGGAAAGGGATTTGAGGGGACGGGAGTTGGAGCCGGTAACGGGTCTGCCGCGTCTGCCGTTGTCGATCAGCGCGTCGACCGCCTCCTGCAGCAT
>JAFRTA010000043.1 GCA_017427315.1 Clostridia bacterium | reverse complement strand
TATCAACTATCAAGGAGTCCCATATGACCGGAGAATACATCAAGCTTCCCACTTTCGCGGGCGAGCGCGGCGTTCTGACCGCCGTTGAGGAATGGGCGCAGGCGCCGTTCGACGTCCGTCGCGCGTTCTTCCTTTACGATTTACCCGCCGACGCGCACCGCGGCTGCCACGCCTACCGGCACAAGGAGCTCGTCGTCTGTCTCGCGGGCGCGTGCCGCGCGGCGATTGACGACGGCGCGAGCGAGTGCGTCTTCCCGCTGGACGACCCGTCGAACGCGCTGTATATTCCGGAGAATACGTGGCGGGATATCCATGATTTCGCGCCGGGAACGATCCTTGCCGTGCTGTCCGACGCACCGTTCAGCGACGCGGATTATATCTGGAGCCGTGAAGATTTCATACACGAAAGGAATTCCGAAGTGAAATGACCGTTCTCGTTACCGGAGGCGCCGGCTTTATCGGCAGCAATTTTCTTTTTTACTATCTGAAAAAACATCCGGACAGACGCGTCGTCTGCGTCGATAAGCTGACCTACTGCGGGAATATCGACACGCTCGCGCCGCTGATGAGCAACCGGAATTTCCGTTTCGTACAGGCGGATATCTGCGACCGGGAAGCGGTTTTCCGTGTTTTTGAGGAGGAAAAGCCCGACGCGGCGGTCAATTTCGCGGCAGAAAGCCACGTCGACCGCTCGATCGCGGACCCGGGCGTTTTTCTGCGCACGAATATTCTCGGCACGCAGGTTTTGATGGACGCGTGCCGCGCGTTCGGGGATATTCGCTTTCATCATATTTCCACCGACGAAATCTACGGCGATCTGCCGCTCGACCGGCCGGACCTGAAATTCGACGAAAGCGCGCAAATCCGTGCATCTTCGCCCTATTCCGCGTCGAAGGCGGGGGCGGATCTGCTCGCAACGGCGTATTTCCGCACCTACGGGCTGCCCGTAACGGTCTCGCGATGCTCGAACAATTACGGCCGTTTTCAGTTTCCCGAAAAGCTGATCCCGCTGATGACGATCAACGCGCTGAACGACAGGCCGCTGCCGGTCTACGGCTCCGGGCTGAATATCCGGGACTGGCTGCACGTGGACGACCACTGCAGCGCGATAGACCTCATTCTCGAAAAGGGCGTGCCGGGCGAAGTATACAACGTCGGCGGGAACTGCGAGGTCCGCAATATCGACGTCGTAAAAACGATCCTGCGCGTTCTCGGGAAGCCCGAATCGCTGATCACCCATATCGCCGACCGCAAGGGGCACGATTTGCGCTACGCGATAGACGCGGACAAGCTCAAAAAGACGCTCGGCTGGCAGCCGACGCACGATTTCGAAACCGGCCTTGCCCAGACAGTGCGCTGGTACGCGGAAAACCCGCAGTGGTGGGAACCGTTGATCAAATAAAAAAAGCCGGGCGCCGCGGCGCCCGATTGCACTGAAATACTTTCCGGGAACAAAACAACCCACTGTGACACTTTCAATAAACCTGAAAGTTATCATGGTGGGCTGTGTTTTTTTACTTCGCTGCGCAATGTTCCCCGCGGCTTCTTTTTTTGCGCGGAACCGGAATCCGGCGCTTCATTCCAGAATATCGTCCACCTGATACAGCGGCCGTTTTTTCGAAAGCAGAAAAGCTTTGTAAAGATATTCCCCGAGGATGCGCAGACACGCGTTCAGAATAAAACCGACGAGCCAGAGCGAGGTCACGACGCACATCCCGCCGTGAAACGCACCGTCGCGGACGCAGAGCGCAATCCACACGGCAGCGCAGACGACCGTCATCAAAAGACAAACCGCCGCGAACAGGGAAAACAGCTTGACCGGCGCGGAGGTATGCGAGAGCGCCGCGTCGATTCCGAGCCGAAGACGCCTTCGGAAGTTATAATTCGAGGTGCCAGCGGCGCGCGGGAACCTCTCATGATAAACGACGGCGGTTTTCAGCCCCAGCGAGGCGACGAGCACCGGCATAAAGAACGATTCCTCGTCATATTCCCGCAGCATCGCGACCGCTTTCCTGCTCATCAGGCGGTAATTCGCGTGCTCGCGGATCAGCCGCGGGTTGAAACTGCCCATAAAGGAATAAAACGCCTCGGAGGTGAACTTTTCGAAAAAGCTGTCTCGTTTGCGGGCACTGCGCACACCGAAAACCATATCGCACCCCGCAAGATACCGATCGACCATTTCGTCGACCGCCTCGATATCGTCCTGCAGGTCGCTGTCCATCGTGATAACGAGGTCCGCGCCTTTATCCGCGGCGAGATACATGCCCGCGAGCATGGCGTTCTGCGCGCCGGAATTGCGCGCAAGGTTCACGCCGAGGATATACGGGCTTTTTTCGTGGAATTCCCGGATCGTTTCCCACGTGCCGTCCGTCGAACCGTCGTTGACGAACAGGACGCGGCTCTCGGGGGAGATCATGCCCTTTTCCATCAGTCCGAGCAGCTTTTTTTCCACGATCGGCGCTGTGACGAGAAGGGTATCCTCGTCGTAATAACAAGGTATTACAAAATACAACACGTCGCCCATCGTCCCGCCTCCCGAATGTTTTCTGCGGATATTTTACCATAGGGGAAGGAAAAATTCAACAATAAATTCTGATTTATGCGCGCAGCGCATAAATCAGAATTTACAGTTCGGAGTTCGGAGAGCGGAGTTCGGAGATAAGGAAGTCGCTTCGCG
>JAFRTA010000358.1 GCA_017427315.1 Clostridia bacterium | reverse complement strand
AGAAAGCCGGTTTGTCCCAGGCGCAGCTTGCGGAGGCGCTGGAGGTTTCCCGGCAGTCCGTTTCCAAATGGGAAGCGGACGCCGCGACGCCGGATACCGACAAAATCAAAGCAATCAGCCTGCTGTTCGGCGTATCGACGGATTATCTTCTGTTTGATGAAAACGGAGAAGAACCGGAGAAAACCGACGAAGTCCCGTCCGTGCTTACGGCGCAGGAGGGCGGCGTGCCGAACGGCGCTCCCGGCGACGCGCCGCAGGTCTCGGTGAGCAGGACCGCGACGCCCCGTATCGCCCGCGTTTTCAACGACGGCTATTACGACGGGAGCCGGACAAAAAAGAAAATCGCGGTGATCGTCCTGCTCTGCGTCGTCGTGCTCTGTATCCTGACTGCGGCGGGGATCGCCGCCGCGCACGTGATTTCCGCGCGCCCGCAGCAGACGGGCGAATCCGCGGCGGAAGTCGGAGCGACGGTGGGGGAGACGCAGCGGCAGCACGCAGGGAGCGTCGGGAGCGAAAACAGCTCCGTCGGTCCGTCGGACGGCGGCGTGCAGTCGACGAACGCGCCCGCGGCGACGCAGCCCGCCGGGCCGAACGGGCACGAGGCGGATACCGCGGCGTCCCGCTCCCCGGAGCGTCCCGCGGATAACAAAAAAGGATATCCTTATATTCTTGTGCACGGACTCGGCGGCTGGGGCGACGGCGCGGGCATCAACAGCGTTTCGAAATACTGGGGCGCGGATTCCTGCGACCTTGCGGGCTATCTGGACGCGCAGGGATACGAGGTGTACGTTCCGACCGTGGGGCCCGTCTCAAGCACGTGGGACCGGGCCTGCGAGCTGTACGCTCAGCTTACGGGCGGCACGGTGGATTACGGCAAAGCCCATTCCGCGGCGCATCATCACGCGCGTTACGGCAGAACGTACCGGCAGGCGCTCGTGCCCGATTGGGGGCAGCCCGGCCGCCGCGCCCGCGTCAATCTGATCGGTCATTCCTACGGCGGAGCGACGGTGCGCCTGCTCGCGTCGCTTCTCGCGTTCGGAGACCCGGCGGAGCTCGCCGCTGGGGGAGAAGACATATCCCTGCTGTTCGTCGGCGGGAAAGACAGCTTCGTCAACAGCGTCACGACGCTCTGCGCGCCGCATAACGGCTCCTCGCTGACCTGTATCATCGACGACCTCGGCTCGTCGGTCGGATATCGGAACACGACGGAGCTGATCGCTTCGCTCTGCTTTGCCTGCGAGGGCATCACCGCGCCTGTCCGGGGCGTTTACGATCTGATGCTCGACCAGTTCGGCATCGGCCCCGTGACGGGCGGCCTGCCGGAGATCGTCAACGCACTCAACGCGGTGACGCGCTCCGAGAACGACCACGCGGGTTACGACCTGTCGCCCGCCGGAGCGGCGGAGCTGAACGGGAAAATCCGCACCGTCGCCGGCGTCTGTTATCTTTCGTATTCTTATTCCACCACGGAGCGGGGCAGAGTCTTTACGGTGCAGGTGCCGGATTCGTCGACCCTGTCCGTATTATACCCCCTCGCGCTCGCAATGGGTTCTTACGCGGGCAAAAAAGACGGCGGGATCACGGTAGACAAGTCCTGGCGGGAAAACGACGGCCTCGTGAGCGTCGTTTCCGCAAGATATCCCTTTACGGAAACGTATACGGAATTTACGCAGGGAACCGTTCCCACGCGCGGGCTCTGGAACGTGATGCCGACGCGCAAGGGGCATCACGGCACGGCGATCGGTCTCGGAGCCGGGAAACAGAAAACGGAAGCGTTTTACGACGGGCTTTTTGAGCTCATCGAAAAAACGCCGTGAAAATCGGCGCGCTGCGGCAATTCGGAGCGAAAAACCGCTTTTTCGGGCGCGGAATGCGGTTTTGAAAAAACTCAAAAAAAATGAAAAAAGGTGTTGACAAATCTATCCCGATGTTGTAATATATACAAGTCGCGAGACGAAAGCCGTAAGGCAAGTCGCAAGGGAGCATAGCTCAGCTGGGAGAGCACCTGCCTTACAAGCAGGGGGTCACAGGTTCGAGCCCTGTTGTTCCCACCAAGGTTTATGGCCCGGTAGTTCAGCTGGTTAGAACGCTAGCCTGTCACGCTAGAGGTCGTCGGTT
>JAFRTA010000042.1 GCA_017427315.1 Clostridia bacterium | reverse complement strand
CTCCCGTTTCCCGTCTGTATTCTGCTTCTTTGGTTTTTTTCGGGCCCTTGTCGCGGAACAGGATGAACCTGAGACCGGGGATCTTTCTGAGCAGGAACGTCAGCGTCGGCAGGAGCACGATCAGAAACGCGGTAATGACCGCATAGCGCAGATACCCTGCCGGAACGCCCAACAGCTCTGTGGTCACATATCCGCTGATGTAAAGAACAGGGAGATATAACACGAAAAAGGGAAACGCATGCGTCTGCATATATGCCGTGAAACGCGTCCGTTTGTTGAAAAAACGGATAAAGACCGAGAGTATCGCCGGCGCCGCGAGCCAAGCGTAGACCTTTTCGACCCAAGTGGCGGCGTAATCAACGGTACGGAAATTCTTCCACGTGATGTAAATCCCCAACGCCAGAGCGGGGAACGTCAGCAGATACCAGTATTTTTTCATCAGCGCTTCGGTCGTATCATGTGAAAAGACAGAATATCCGGCGAAGAAAAAGACCATGTTGCAAAAGAAGGACCTGCTTGCGTCCGCCGGGAAGCTCGCCTCGGGGATCAGCAGAACGAGCGCCAGCGCGATAAGGTACGTCCACGGCTTTCCGCCTGCCCGTCGGAGCAGGTCTTTTTTGTCCGCTCGAAAAACGAGAGACAAAATGACGCAATAAAGAAAAAGCTCAAAACAAAACCACATCGAGCCGGTGAACATCACGAAATAAAGCCCCAGTGTCTCCGGGTCTGCGTGAAACGCAGGGAATTCGTTTGACGTGAGTACAAATGAGATCACGAGCTGGATCCAGCTCAGCAGAACGGTATAGCTGACTGCGGGCAGCAGCAGTCCCTGTGCGCGGGAGCGTAAAAAGGGCTTGAGCGTATGCGCGTCCCGCAGCTTTTGCAGACTGAAACACGCGCAGGCGCCGGAGATCAGATACATGACCGGCATTCCCCACGGATTGGCAAAGAACGTGAAGCCGGAGACCGGATAGAGTCCGAGAACGTCGTCGGTATAGATAAACTCGAAATACGGATCGGTAAGGTGATATACAAGCACCAAAACGATCATAAAATACCGTGCGTTGTCAAGATAGTGTTTTCGCATGCTCGATCCTTTCAATATACGTTGCGGCGGTCGTCTATTCGGTGGGCCTTTCCTGCCGATCTTTCCAGAGTCATCGGCGCGAGCAGCTCGATCCCGGCGGTCACGTCGATACTTGTCTTCAATGCGCGCGCGATCCTTGCCTCGGTCTCGGCGAGAACAAGCGCGTCCTCGGTATATGTTTCAGGAAGCATTTCGACTTGGATCTTCATCCGGTCAAGTCCGCGCACGCGGTCGAGAACGATCTTATAATTTGAAGACATCCCCTGCTCGATCAGAACGGTCTCGATCTGAGATGGGAAGACGTTTTCGCCTTTGACGATCAGCATATCGTCCGTTCTGCCTTTCGGTTTGCTCATCCGGACGAAGGTCCTGCCGCATGCGCACGGCTCGTGCGTTAACGTGCAAATGTCCCGCGTCCGGTAACGGATCAGCGGAAACGCTTCCTTCGTCAGCGCGGTCAGAACGAGCTCTCCCGTTTCGCCGTCCGGCAGGACCTTTCCCGTTTCCGGATCGACGATCTCGGGATAAAAACGGTCCTCCTGAATGTGCATTCCACGCTGCTCGGAACACTCGTACGCGATCCCGGGACCGATGACTTCCGTCAATCCGTATACGTCGAATACTTTCATGCCGGAGCGGCGCTGGATCTCTTCCCGCATCGCCTCGGTCCAGGGTTCGGCGCCGATGAACGCGCTTTTGACACAGATCTTGCTGCGCAGGTTTTTTTCTTCGATCATCTCCGCCAGATGCGCGGCGTAAGTCGCGGTACAGCAGAGCATCGTGGTGCGCATATCGACCATGAATTCAAGCTGCCGTTCGGTGTTGCCGCCGGACATCGGCAGGACCATCGCGCCGAGCTTCTGCGCTCCGCCGTGCCATCCGAAACCGCCGGCAAACAGACCGTAAGCGCAGCTGACCTGAACGATATCGTTTCTGCTGCCTCCGGCGGCGACGAGCGCGCGGGTGCAGCAGTTCTCCCACATATCGAGGTCGTTTTGCGTATAATACGAAATAACGCGTTTGCCGGTCGTCCCGCTCGTTGCGTGGATACGGACGACCGCGCTCTTCGGGACCGCGAGAAAACCGTCGGGATAGTTGTTGCGCAGATCGTCTTTTGTTAAAAACGGGAGCTTGACGAGGTCGCCGACCGTTTGAATATCGTTCGGCTGCACGCCGTGCTTCCTCATCAGCTCGCGGTAATAGGGAATGTTGTCCCACGCATGCCGCACCTGAAACGCGAGCCGTTCGTTCTGCAGGGCGGTAAGCCGTTCGCGCGGAGCGGTCTCGACTGCATCCAAGATCGAAGAATTCATTTTTTATCCTTTCCTTCCTCTCGTCGCCCGGACCAAACGGGAGCGCAGCCGCTGGCGCCGGGCAGATGGCTGCGCTGCCGACAAAGCGTGAAATGCCGCATTTCGGCAGACCGCTTTGAAATCGTTTTGCACTGCCGTTTTTTGTGCGGTACCGCATTCGTTTCTGATTTTAATTATATCTTATTCTCTGATATTAGTCAATAAGAAAAGCCGGAATCATTTCTTCGTTCGCTTCGGCTGAAGGCGCTTTACCGGGCTGCCGCTCCCGTTTTGCCGGTCATGATCAAACGGGCCGGGACGGGAGGCGTTTTTGCGGCTTTACCGTGAAATGTACGATAGAAAACAAGAAAGCATATCGTGATTTACAGTATCTTGACTTTTTATTCGTATGTAAATATAATCTATATACGGAACGAACGAATAAAAATGGAGTGCTTAAAATGTCAGAGAAAAAGACATTGATCGTCGGCGCGGGCGCCATCGGCGGCACGCTCGCCGTTTTGATGAAAGACGCAGGCTATGCGCCGGACGTTCTTGAGGTCTTTCCCGGCGCCGCGAAGGAGATTTCGGAGAAGGGCCTGCACCTGACCGGCGCCAAAGGCGAGAAGTACGCTTATCCCACTGCGTATGCAAGCGCGGATGAGCTCGTGAAGAGCTATGACTACGCGATCGTCGCAGTCAAATATCTGGATCTTGAGACTGCGGTGAAGAGCATCCTGCCGTTCCTGCACGAGAAGTCGCTCGTCGTCGGCATGCAGAACGGCGTCTGTACCGCCGAACTCGCGGAGCTCGTCGGCAAAGACCGCGCCGTCGGGTGCATGATCGGCTTCGGCGCGACGAAACACAGCGCTACGGACGTCGAAATGACAAGCAGCGGCGAGATGTTCATCGGTACCCTCGACGGCGGCGCATCGCCGGAGCTTGAATATCTTTGCAGGATGTATAACGCCGTGATCAGGACACGTATCACGCAGTGTCTTATCAATAAGCAGTATTCCAAACTGCTTATCAATTGCTGTACGAATTCCGTTGCGGCGATCACCGGCAAAACGTTGGGCGAGATCTTCGACGACGGGCGTGCGCAGGATATCATCCTCGCCGTTGCCCGGGAAGGAATGCGTATCGCGAAGGCGCAGGGGATCAGCGTGCCAAAGTACGGGGCGCTTCTCGATTACCGTCTTCTGATGCTCTCGGATGCAGAATGGTATAACGGCATTTTTAAATATATCCTTAAAACGGTCGGCAAACGCAAATACGCTTCCATCAAACCCTCTACCCTGCAGTCTCTTCTGCGCGGCGAAAAGACGGAGATCGATATCTTCAACGGGTATCTTGTCCGCGTTGCGGCAGAAAAAGGCGTCGATGTGCCGGTCAACGCTCTTCTGACAAAGATGATCCGCGAGATCGAGAACGGGGAACGCGAAATGACGTCGGACAATCTCGACGCATTCCGCGGTCTCGTCTGAATTTTTCCTTTCCGTGTCGATACGGTCTTTCGCACGATGCGAGGGACTGTTTCCCGGAGCTGTTTTTCCGTATTTCCGATTTTTATAAAAAACCCGTGTTTCCGGTGCTCAAAGCTGCGCAAAGGCGTCATGAGCGGCCGAAAACACGGTTTTTTTTGCTTTTTCCGGCAGACTGCCCGCCTGCCGGGAGATCCTGTTCGGAGTATCTTTACATCGCGCTGAAGGTCTGGAAGATCCCGACCAGGCGCTTGATCATATCGATGGCGGTGATGATGAAGGTGTAAACGCGGATATACAGCTCCGAGACGCCGAAGAGGTCCAGCGCGCGGGTGACCATATCGTTGTCAACGCCGGGCGTGGTATAGATATCGCCGAGCGGGAAATCAACGTCTGCATATGGGTTGTTTTTGTCGTATTCCGGCGCTTCGCCGTTCATGAGCGTGAAATCGGTCGTGCGCGAGAGGATCGGCGTGCCGGAACCGCCGATCTCGATAAAGTAGACCGTGACCGCGGCTCTTGTCTTGCTGACCTCCGGAATATCGCCTGTGAAGGGCAGCGATATGCTGTTGCCTCCGCCGATGAACTGTCCGAAGGGCAGGTCGAAAGCGAGGTCGACGCCCTGCGTCTCGACGGAGAGCACGAACACCGGGTATTTGGTCGTGTTCGTCACGACGAGCGAAGTATCCTGCGAGGAAAGATATCCTTCAACGCTTTGATCGAACATCACGTGCACGCCCTCGGTTGCGGTGCCCGTGGAGCGGAACTGCGGATACGCCGGATCGGCGTGGACGTCCTTGACCGGATCTTTCGACAGAAGCTGTCGGCGGATCAGAGACATACTGATCGGGTCCATCCGTTCCTGCCCGTGGTAGTAGCCGTCGATGAACCAGGTGTTCTCCGGCAGCCAGCAGGTCGACGCGTCGATCTCCATCGAGGGGGAGAGGTGGTTGTGATTCTTATTTTTGCAGACGGTGTTCTTCGTCGTGTAGCCGTCGTTGTAGCGCTGTCCGTAGGGCGCGCAGGTCGCGCCGGTGGCGGCGTTCACGGGGATGATGCCGTCGGAATTGATGTCCATGCCGGTGACCGCGTCGAAGCCGAAGCCCGCGAGGATCGAAATGTTCACGCCCGATTTCTGCGCCGCCTGCAGGTTCTCTTTATAGTGCGCCATGATCGTGTTGTGGAAATAGGTCGTATCGTCGATCAGCTTCTTGCTCGCGACCGGGTCGAGCGTCGCAAGGCACTCGTCCAGATAGTCCATCGGGACGAAATCCCACAGGCTCGGCCAGTAGCCGACGACTTCCTTGACCAGCGGCATCAGCGCGAAGATCAGGTTGTCCACGCCGCCCAGAGGCTCCGCGGCAAGCAGCCAGTCGAGCTCGGTGCCCATCTGCCGGTTGTATTCAACGAATTTAAGGATGTTCAGCTCGTCAAGCTCCACCTGCTCGGTCAGCGCGTCGTAAGCCATCGCCGCGCCGCCGAGGGCGGGAACGCACATCACGACGTTGTTGACGTATTTGCCCGCGTCCTTCGCGTGCAGGCTGAGATACGTGCCCGCGACCTGTCCGCCGTGGCTCTGGCAGAGAATATTGACCTTTTTGCAGCCCGTGGTCCTGATGATGTCCTGAATGAGCGTATCGAGACGGTTCGCGTTATAGATCGCGCCCAGTCGGAAATCCGAGGACGCCATATAGATATCGTCCGTATCCATGATCTCGTCGACGTAGCCCACGAGCCTGCGGTGCCGTTCCTCAAGCCCGGACCAGCGTGAGCTCTCCGCGGTCAGCTCCAGCACGGGATGAACGTCGTATTTGCTCGTGCCGTCCGGATTGCACGCGAGCTCGCCGACGTAAAGCTCCAGCAGGGGCTTCAGGATCTCGCGCAGCTTTTCCGCGTCGCCGACGCCGTAGCTGCCCAGACCTTTGGCGAGATCGGCGAGATTCTCCTTGACCGTTTCGAGGATCGCGGAATAGTCCACCCACCAGATGTCGCGCTTCGTGCCGTCGGGATCGACGACGTAGAGCTGCGAGGAGCTGTAGCCGGGGATGATGACGACGGGGTAATCGTTGTAATCCTCTTTTGCGACGTCCGCCGCAGCCGCGGGGACGATCAGCAGCGCCGCCATGAGGACGCTTAAGAATACGCAGAGAATCTTTTTCATTGAAAACGCTCCTTTTATGTGAGATGTGAACAGTGTGTCCGGCGCGTCAGCGCTAACTGCTTTCTTATCACTTATTACTGCGGCGCAGCTGCATACTTTTTACATTTCACATTTCACTTTTCACTTTTTCTCCACGCCGATCGTCGCTTTCTCGCCGTTGATATCCCACTCTTTTGTATATCCGGCGGCGGGACCGAGAACGACGGATTCCGCGAGCACGACGCGCTTCAGCTCGTCGCCGTAGACGCCGAGGGCGGCGCGGATCTTTTCGCCCGCGTCGATCGTGACGCTGATGTGGTCGGTCACGTCGAAGCCCGCTTCCTTGCGCATGGTCTGGATCTTGCTGATCAGCTCGCGCACGTAGCCCTCATTGATCAGCTCGGGCGTAACGCGCGTGTCGAGGGCGACTGTGACGCCCTTGTCGGAAACGGTGTACATGCCCTCGGTCTGCTTGGTCTCGATCAGCAGATCCTCCTCGCCGAGTTTTACCTCGCCGTCGGCGAGCGCGAGGGTCAGAAGGCCCGTCTCGTCGAGCTCTTTCTTCGCCTTTCCGCCGTCGGCGAGCGCGGCGAGGGCGTTTCTGATCTCGCCGACCTTTTTGCCGAATTTCGGACCGACGGTCTTGAGCTGCGGCTTGAAGGAGTAGCTGACCAGATCGTCCGCGTTGTCGGCGAAGACGACCTCTTTTACGTTCAGCTCGTCCTTGATGATGTCGGTATAAACGCCGTCGAGGGCGCGTTCGGCGACGATCTTCAGCGTCGCGAGGGGCTGACGGTTCTTGATGTTCGCGCCGTTGCGCGCGCTTCTGCCGAGAATGACGACCTGCAGCACTTCTTCCATCGCGTCTTCGAGAGAAGCGTCCTCCAGCGAGGCGTCCGCGGCGGGGAAGTCGCAAAGATGCACGCTCTCGGGCGCGTCCGGATCGACCGAGCGAACGAGGTTCTGATAGATCTCCTCCGCCATGAAGGGGATCATCGGCGCGGCGGTCTTCGCCGTCGTAACAAGCGCGGTGTAGAGCGTCATATAGGCGTTGATCTTGTCCTGCTCAAGCCCCTGCGCCCAGAAGCGGTCGCGGCAGCGGCGGACGTACCAGTTCGACAGCTCGTCGACGAAGTTCGCCAGCGCCTTGCCCGCGGCGGGGATGTTGTAATTGTCAAGCTCATCGTCGACGGTCTTCACCATCGTGTTGAGCTTCGAGAGCGCCCACCTGTCCATGATGGAGAGGCTGCTTCTGTCGAGGTTGTGCTTCGTCGGGTCGAAGGAGTCGATATTCGCGTAAAGCACGTAGAACGCGTAGGTGTTCCAAAGCGTGCCGAGGAATTTGCGCTGTCCCTCGGTGACCGCGTCGTCGTGGTAGCGGTTGGGCAGCCACGGGGCGGAATTGGTATAGAAGTACCAGCGGATCGCGTCCGCGCCGTGCTTTTCGAGCGTCTCGAAGGGATCGACGGCGTTGCCCTTGGATTTGGACATCTTCTTGCCGTCCTTATCCTGCACGTGGCCGAGCACGATGACGTTCTTGTACGGCGCTTTGTTGAACAGCAGCGTCGAGATCGCGATCAGCGAATAGAACCATCCGCGCGTCTGATCGATCGCCTCGGAGATGAAATCCGCCGGGAAGTGCGACTCGAAGTATTCTTTGTTCTCAAAGGGATAATGATACTGCGCGAAGGGCATCGCGCCGGAGTCGAACCAGCAGTCGATGACCTCGGGCACGCGCTTCATCGTGCCGGAGCAGCAGGGGCATTTGATCGTGACCTCGTCGATATACGGGCGGTGCAGCTCGATCCCGTCCGGGCAGTCGTCCGAAAGCTCCTTCAGTTCCGCGATCGAACCGACCGAGAGCTGTTTGCCGCAGTCCGGGCATTCCCATACGTTCAGCGGGGTGCCCCAGTATCTGTTGCGCGAGATGCCCCAGTCCTGCACGTTCTTGAGCCATTCGCCGAAGCGGCCGGTGCCGATGCTCTTGGGGATCCAGTTGACCGTGTCGTTGTTGCGCAGAAGGTCGTCCTTCACGGCGGTCATCTTGATGAACCACGAATCGCGTGCGTAATAGATCAGGGGCGTGTCGCAGCGCCAGCAGAAGGGATAGTCGTGCTCGAATTTCGGCGCGGAGAACAGAAGGCCCGCTTCCTCGAGCGCGACGAGGATCTTCGGGTCCGCGTCCTTGACGAACGTGCCCGCCCAGGGCGTTTCCTTTGTCATATGGCCCTGCCCGTCCACGAACTGCACGAAGGGCAGATCGTATTTCTGACCGACGCGGTTGTCGTCCTCGCCGAAGGCGGGGGCGGTGTGCACGATGCCCGTACCGTCGGACATGGTGACGTAATTGTCGCAGACCACGTAATGGCCTTTTTTGCTTTGCTTCGCAACGTAATCGCCGGTGCAGGCGAACAGCGGCTCGTATTCCATGCCCTCGAGGTCGGTGCCTTTATAAGTCTCGAGCACTTCGTAGGGCTTTTCGCCGTCCTTCGCAAGGGGCAAAAGCAGTGTGTCGAGCAGCGCCTCGGCGAAAATATAGGTATAGCCGTCGCAGGCTTTGACCTTGCAATAGGTCTCGGCGGGGTTCACGCAAAGCGCGACGTTGCTCGGCAGCGTCCAGGGCGTGGTCGTCCACGCGAGCAGATATTCGTCCGAGCCTTTGATGCGGAAGCGGACGACCGCGGAGCGTTCCTTGACGAGCTTATATCCCTGCGCAACCTCGTGTGAGGAAAGGGGCGTGCCGCAGCGCGGGCAGTAGGGGACGATCTTAAAGCCCTTGTAAAGCAGGCCCTTGTCCCAGATCTTTTTCAGCGCCCACCATTCGGACTCGATATAGTCGTTGTGATAGGTGACGTAAGGGTTCTCCATATCCGCCCAGAAGCCGACGGTGAAGGAGAAATCCTCCCACATGCCCTTGTATTTCCAGACGCTTTCCTTGCACTTGCGGATGAACGGGTCGATTCCGTATTCCTCGATCTGCTCCTTGCCGTCGAGCCCGAGCAGTTTTTCGACTTCGAGCTCTACGGGCAGACCGTGGGTATCCCAGCCCGCCTTGCGGGGTACGTCGTAGCCCTTCATGGTGCGGTAGCGGGGGATCATATCCTTGATGACGCGGGTGAGCACGTGGCCGATGTGCGGCTTGCCGTTGGCGGTGGGCGGGCCGTCGTAGAACATATAGGTCGGCGCGCCCTCGCGGATCTTCATGCTTTTTTCGAAGATATCATGTTCTTTCCAGAACGTTTCGATCTCTTTTTCTCTCGCCACGAAATTCAGGTCCGTGGAAACCTTTTTGTAAACGGACATATCTATCGATCCTTTCGGAAATGATTATGATGTGACAGACTGAAGACCAAAGACTGAAGACCAAAGACCAAAGACTGAATCTTCGGTCCTCGAATTCTTTCCATGGGTATGAGATCTGAAGTCTGATCTTCAGTCTTCAGTCTCAAGTCTTCAGTCTTTCTGAAAATAAAAAAACGTCCCCGTCCCGCCAAGGGACGAAGACGTATCTTCGCTTGTAAACCACCCTGTCCGGCATACGATCATATGCGCTCCCGGTAACGGGGGAGCTCCGCCCGTGCCTACTCGCCGCGTGAAAAACGTGCTTTCGGACGGGAGCTCGGGAGGGATCTTCGCGCCGGGGTACTTTTGCGGGCTCGCACCTGCCGCCCGCTCTCTGAAAATTTCGCCCGGAGTTACTGTCTCCGTCTTCGCTTTTGATATATCAAGGATATATTATCACTTTATATTCAAAAATGCAAGAGGAAAAATCCGATTTGTGCGCAAGCACACAAATCGGATTTCAGGTGTAAGGTGTAAGGGACAAAAACCTTTGCGCTGTGCGCCGCGGCGGGAAAACCTTGAACCTTGTATATTGAACCTTGCACCTGTAAATTCCGGTGAATCGGAATTTACTCAACGGTATAGAACAGGCTCCTGCTCTTCGAGAACATGATATAATCCTTCTCGACGTAGGTGACGTTGATCTTTCCGAACTGCGGCGTGCCGCAGAGCGTTTTCAGCGGGGTGAGGGTGATCTCCTTCGTCTCGCCGGGCATCAGTCTGCAGGAGACGGGCGTAACGGCGTAGGACATGCCGCAGACGGTAACGCCGGTGACGTAGATCTCGTTCTCGCGGGAGTCGTTGCGCAGCGTCGCTTTGATCTTGCCGTCGGAGAGCGCAAGGAAATTGTCGCGCCTTGTCTCAAGACGGATCGAAACGTCGTCGGAGGGGCAGTGGGAATCCGTGAACTGCGGGAACGCGGGGTCCGCGTCGACGCCGTCCTTCAGGTCGTCGGTCAGCAGCAGCTTCATCGTCAGCTCCAGAAGCTCGTCGTCCCAGTAGGTCTGCCCGTGGGTCATGCCGCGCACGACCCAGGTGTTGTCGGGCAGGAACGCGTTCGTCAGGTCGAGGTCGTTCGCGGGGGAGATATATTTTCCGCTCCTGCCGTCCTCGAAGGTTTCGCCGAGAGGCAGGCATTCGCCGCCGGTACCGCTGGCCGTGTCGAGCAGGCCGTCGCCGTTCACGTTTTTGCCCACGGTGAGCTCGACGCCTTCGCCCATCAGGACCGACATGCCGATGCCGTCCGCCTTCGCCTGCGCGAGCACGGCGGGGATATTGCGCATCACGCCGTACTGCACCGCGTCGCATTCCTCGATGACCGCAGCGTTCGCGACGGGATCGAGATACGCCGCCTTCATCTCCTCATAATCATCCACGGAGCAGAGACACCAGATGCCGGGGGCGCTCCACAGATACTTCTTCATGATCTCCTGTATCATCTCATACCCGACGTTGCGCAGGATGCGCTGGGGGATGAGCTTTAAGAGCGTTTCGATATTCCATTCGCGCATGCCCAGACGCTGCACGATGCACGCCATCGGCGCGGGATTGATGCGAAAATCGTTCTTATCCGTCGGGAACAGGTCTTTGAACAGCTTCGAGCCCTGCCACGCGGGGGAGCAGAACAGGATGCGCTCCACGTCGTCCGCGCCGCCGAAGTCGTTCAGATACTGCAGTGTGATCAGGCTGCCGTAGGAATTGCCGTAGATATCGACCTTGCCGCGCCCGGTCTGCGCCTTGACCTCGCCGATAAAGTCCTTCAATTGGTTTGCAAGGGTGATCGCGCCCAGACGGTAGTCGTAGCAGAAGAAAAAGACGTTCTCGCCGCCGATGCGATCCGCGATAAAGGGCAGAATGTGCGCGCCGTGGTCGATCGCGCCCCACCTGCCATTTTGCCGGATCGCGGCGTAGGAGCTTTCCGCCGCGCCGACGACCGCCGGGGACATGTTGTATACGGATGTCCCGTCCGGGGTCATTTCCAGATATTTCGTGCTCTCGCACGCGAGCGCGATGCCCGCATCGGTGAGCTGCTTGTAGGAGCCGAACAGCAGCGCCTTGATCGTGCCGAGAATCAGATCTTTCTTAAGACCGTCAAACGCGCTTGTGACGGGCTGATAATAGCGCGTTTCGTTCGGCGTGCCCTTGTCGAGCACGAGCATGGATTCGGCGATCCCGGGGATCACGATAACGGGGTTGACGCCCGCGCTTTCCGCCTCCGGCTCTGTTTCGGCAAAGGCGGGGATAAGACAGGAAAGAAACAGGACCGCGCAGAGAAGAACGGAAATGACTCTTTTCATCTTCGGAATCCTCCAAATAATATGATATATTGAAATTATAACACGTATAATTGACGGTTGTCAATATTAAAAAAAGCCGCGGTGAAACGGAATACTGATTTAGCTCCGCTAAATCAGTATCTAAACTCCGTCTTCTCCCCGTCAGGGGCGGTGAAGCGCAGCTCCGACGCGGTCAGGCGCAGGCGGTCGGCTTTCGGACCGCCGTATTTGCGGTCGCCGACGAGCGGAAAGCCGCGCGATGCGAACTGGACGCGGATCTGGTGCGTCCTGCCCGTTTCCAGACGGACGCGCACCAGACAGCCGTTTTCCGTCTCTTTTATCACGGAATAATGCAGCGCAGCTTCCTTCACGCCCTTACGCGGTCTGTCCGCGACGTAAGTTTTGTTCCTTTTCCGGTCGTGGAACAGCAGATCGCGCAGCGTCCCCTCTTCTTCCGCCGGAACGCCGGACAGCTCGGCGATATACGTTTTTTCAAAGCCGCCGCAGCGGATCTGTTCGCTCAGGAACGCCGCGCATTCCTTCGTGCGGGCGAATACCATCAGCCCTTCGGTCTCCCGGTCCAGACGGTGGACGGGGTACAGGTCGTTTTTTTCTCCGCGTTCGTCAAGCAGGCGGCGGACCGCCGGCATCACGCCGTCCTCGCCGGAGGAAACGCCGCAGGGCTTGACGAGCACGATGTATTCCGGCGCGAGACGCGCGACGCGGAGTTCGGTTTCGGTGTTTTTCATGCGTTTTGACCTCTTTTATTCCGACGCGGGTCGATTTTTTTGAAAAAAGCGTTCTTTCGGTGTTGCAGTTTCCGTCAGGATAATGTATAATAGAATGAATTATACTCGGAAAGTATATTCATATTCTTATTTTAGCAGGGATCGTTATGAAAATCAACGGTTATATGCCCGTAAAAATATTTTCCGGCGACGTGGCGCTGGCCGACGCGGGCGCGGATATCGCCGCGCTGGGCAAAAAGTGCCTTATCGTTACCGGCGGTTCCGCCGCGAAAAAGAGCGGCGCGCTGGACGACGGCGTCCGTCTTCTTTCGGAACGCGGGATCGGATATCGTATTTTTGACGGAATCGGGCAGAATCCGCTGACGACGGACTGCCGCGCCGCGGGGCACGAGGCGATTGCTTTCGGCGCGGATTTCCTCATCGGGATCGGCGGCGGCTCGCCGCTCGACGCGGTCAAGGCGGCGGCGCTGTACGCCGCGAATCCGGACGTGAGCGCGGACGGCGTTTACGCCGCGCTTCCGACGCTGAACAAGCCCCTGCCGACCGTGCTGGTCGGCACCACCGCGGGCACGGGCAGCGAGGTCACGGGCGTTTCGGTCCTCACGCATTCGGAAACGGGGCGGAAAAAGAGTATTTCCGGTCCGCTTTGCTACGGCGCAGTCGCGGTCTGCGACCCGAAGTATACGCGCTCCGCGCCGCGGTCCGTTACGGTGAGCTGCGCGCTGGACGCGTTCGCGCACGCAGCGGAGAGTTTTTTCTCGCTGAAAGCGAACGATCTGTCGCTCCTTTACGCCGAACGGGCGCTGCGCGTTCTGTGGAAAGAGCTCTGCGCCCTGAACGCTTCGGACGCGCCGCCGGACGACGCGGCGAGAGAACGGCTGTATTACGGTTCGGTTTACGCCGGACTTGCCATCAATATCACCGGCACGCTGTTCCCGCACACGGTCGGCTATGTGCTGACCGAGAAATACGGCGTTCCCCACGGGCGCGCATGCACGGCGTTTTTCCGCGCGCTGTATGAAAAATGCGAGGCGGTCCGTCCCGAGAAGACGGCGGCGCTGCTTTCCGTGCTCGGGACGGAAAAAGACGCTCTGCTCGGCGTGATCGACGCGCTGACGGACGTGCATATCCGCGTTTCGGACGCGGAAGAATACAGAGAACGGTTTTCGGCGAAGATCAAAAATTTCGACAATACACCCGGCGGATTTGCGCCGGACGAGGCAGTCGCCTGCCTCGTCAATGGATAATGGACAATGGATAATGGATAATGAATGACGGAGCTTGGCTCCGTACCTCGATTATATATGTGCATATCATTCAATTGGTCTGCCCTTGCCGAATTATCATTGTTCATTTTTTGTCCTAAAGTGTCTTTTGCGGAATATATAAATCAAGTCGCGCAGCGACTTCCGAAATTGTCCATTGTCCATTATCCATTGTCCATTAAAAAAACACGGAGTTGATCTGACTATGATATACGTTACCGGCGACACCCACGGCGATGCACGGCGGCTTTCGCAGAGCGCGCTTTCCCGCCTGCGCGAGGGCGATACGCTGATCGTCTGCGGCGATTTCGGCTTTCTCTGGGACGGCAGCGCGAAGGAAGAAAAGACCCTGAAGGAGCTCGGCAGCCGCAGATACAATATCTGTTTCATCGACGGCACGCACGAGAATTTCAAGCTGCTGAACGAATACGAGGAGGAGCAGTGGGCGCACGGCAGGATCCGCCGCATCTCGGGCAATCTTCGTTACCTGATGCGCGGCGAGGTCTATCACCTGCAGGGAAAGAAGTTTTTCACCTTCGGCGGCGGCGAGAGCCCGGATATGGCGATGCGCGTCGGCTCCGGTACCTGGTTCCGCGAGGAGATGCCCACCCGCGAGGAGCTGCGGCGCGGCATGGAAAACCTGCAGAAGACCGGTTATGAGGTGGACTACATTTTCACCCATGAGCCGATGCAGAAAACGAAGGAGTTCCTCGGTTCCGCCGACGGCTCGCCGGCGCTTTTCACGGCGCTGAACACCTATTTCGACGAAATCGGCAGAAAATGCCGTTTTCAGCAGTGGTACTTCGGCTCCATGCATACGGACAAACGCGTTTCCGCGCGGGAGACCGCGGTGTTCCGCGGAATCGTCGCGGCGGAATGATGCGGCGCCGTATCGCTCCGTTCAGAACATGGTGAGGCGATAACGGATCGCCTTTTGGGGAATTTATATGAAGAGGTTATTTACCGTGGTACTGACGCTCATCCTGTCTGCGGCGTGCGCGCTCGGCGCGTTCGCGATGCCGCTGTACAACGACGAGGTCGACGTGAAATCCGATATCTATCTGCTCAAGAGCGCGAACGACGGGACGGTGCTGTTCAGCCGCAACGCCGACGAGCCCTGTCCGCCCGCGGCGCTGCTGAATATCGTGACCGCGATGGTCGTGCTGAACAACGTGGCGGATATCGAAAACACGTATTTTTCCGTTCCCGCCGAGACCGCGGACATGATCGCGGGCACGGGCGTGGCGACGATGCTGCTTACCAAGGGTGAGAGCGTCTGCGTAAAGGACCTGCTTTACAGCATCGTGATCCGCTCCGCGGCGGATTCGTCGATCACGCTCGCCGTCGGGGTCGCCGGGTCGGTGGACGCGTTCCTTGTCATGATGAACGAATACGTGCGGGAGCTCGGCTGTGCGAACACGAATTTCGTCAACGTGACCGGTCTTGACGCGGACGGGCAGTATACGACCGCCTCGGATATGGCGCTCATCATACAGGCTGCGTCCGAGAACAACACCTTCCGTGAAATATCGACGGCGTCCGTCTACCAGTTCCAGGCGACCGCGCTTTACGATTCGCGGCGGATCTTTACGACGAATCTGATGATCCAGAACGGTTATCCCGATTATTACACCTCGACGGTCACCTGCGTCAAATCCGGCGCGACCGACGGGGCGGGGCGCTGCGTCGCGCTGACCGCGTCGAAGGACGGCTATTCCTACGTCGCCGTCGTGATGAAGGGCCCGTTTGAGGACGCGGACCATTCCGGCGAAAAAGAAAACTACGCGTTCATCGACTGCAAAACGATGCTCAACTGGACCTTCCGCAAGATCCGTCTGTGCGAGGTCGCGAACCCCTCGCAGACCGTCGCGGAGCTGCCCGTGCGCTACTCTTATTCCACGGACCACGTGCGTCTGGTGCCCGCGGGGAAGCTTTCCCTGCTGCTGCCCTCGCGGTCCGATACGGACAGCGTCGTCTTCCGCGTCGTTGCGGAAGATACGCTCGACGAGATCAAGGCGCCCTGCCCGAAGGGGACCGTCGTCGGCAAGGCGGAAGTGATCTACGGCGAACAGGTGATCGAGGTGATCAACCTCGCCACCGGCGACGACCTGCCCTTTGAATTCCGCGGCGTCGTAATCGGCGTGGTGAAGGATATCCTGCATTCTCCGCCGATTCTGCTTGCGGTCATCCTCGTCGTCGCGTTTATCGTT
>JAFRTA010000357.1 GCA_017427315.1 Clostridia bacterium | reverse complement strand
TATCCACGCCGCCGACCTGGTCGATCAGGGCGATAAAACCGTTGAAATCGACCTCAAAGCTTGCGTCGACCGTTACGCCGAAGTTTTTGTAAAGCGTGGATTTCAAAAGCGGAAATCCGCCGAAGACGTAAGCGTGATTCAGCTTATTGTCGCTGTACCCCGGAATCTGTACGTAAAGGTCGCGCAGGAAAGAAATCATGGCGACTTTCCCGGTTTTTGTGTTGATGCTGCACAAAATCATCGCGTCGGAACGGCTGCGTCCTTCGCCTTCCCGTCTGTCCTGCCCGACGAGAAGAACGTTATAAACGGTTTTTTCCTGCGGTTTGTTGGATTTTGAACCGTTATTCTGATTCGATGCCGCGGGCTGCGCTGTTTCCGGCGCGTTCGTCGGATTTGCCGACGCGGGAACGGTTTCGTCCGGCTCATACGAATCCCATACGATTTCATTCGGATCCAATACCTTTGCGTCGGGACTGACGACGGCGACGTCCGTTTCGAAATACTCGTCGGATACGGGTATCGTCTCGACGGAATCGTCGACGCGGTTGATTTTATTCAGGTAATGATTTGCCGTGAAGAATACGGCCGCGCATGCGCCTCCCAGAACAAGAAGAACGCAGAGGAGCACGATAAGAAATTTTTTCATTTTAGCAGAATCTCCTTATATATGAAAAGCGATATCGTTATCATGTATTTTAATATATCGGCGCGAAATTGTCAAGCCGGGGCAATTGCGCGATAATTCCCGTAAATGGTTGATATATTATGAAATATCGTATATCATTATAATATAAATTGATCTGAAGGTGATTGGACTCATGCGGAAAATCGGCAAAAGCTTTGCGGGTTACCTCAAAACCTCGTTGTTTATAATCATCGGAAACGCTTTGCTTGCGTTTCTTGTCGCGGCGTTCATTATCCCGCACGACATCATTATGGGCGGCACGACGGGTATTGCGATTATCGTAAACCGTTTTTTTAAAATCGATACCGCGATGCTTGTGTTTATTATGAACGTTATCCTGCTTGTTGTCGGGCTTGCCGTTATCGGAAAAAAACTGTTTGTTACAAGCATCGCGAGCACGTTTCTTTATCCGGCGTTCCTTGCGATGTTTCAGCGCATACCCGGCATTGAAAATATGACGGACGATACGCTGCTCGCCTCGTTGTTCGCCGGCGTTCTCATGGGGCTTTCTCTCGGGCTTGTAATGCGCGTCGGTTCCTCGACCGGCGGAATGGATATCACGAACCTCGTTCTCGCGAAGCTGACGCACCGCAGCGTCGCGTTCTTTGTCTATCTGACGGATTTCATCGTCGTCGGCGCGCAGGCGCTCGTTTCCTCGGCGCAAAGCATTCTGCTGGGAATCGTCGTTCTGGTTCTGGAATCTCTTGTGCTTGAACAGGTAATGATTTTCGGCAAATCGCAGATACAACTGTTTATCATCAGCCCGTGCTATGACGAAATACGCAGGCGTCTGCTCTCGGAGCTTTCTGCCGGGGTCACGATGGCGCGGATTGAGACGGGCGTCGGGGGAGTCGAACAGCTTGCCGTGATGTGCGTGATCCCGTCGCGCAAGCTGTACGGCGCCGATGAAATCGTCCGTTCGATTGACCCGGAGGCGTTCGTGACCGTGACGAAAATCAAAGAGGTTCGCGGCAGAGGCTTCACGAGCGAAAGGAAAGATGCGGATATTTCGAATATCGTCTGAATCGAAAGAATGAAAGATAAGAGCCGGAATCAAATCCGGCTCTTTTCTTGTTTCGGTTTTACCAGTTTCCCGGGTCTTCAAGTTTCGCACTGGCGCGAAGAATACGACGCGCGTCGTTTGCCTTGACCTTGCCGTCTCTGTTCGCGTCGGCCTGCAGGAATTCTTTGCTTCCTTCTGCGAGCTTTTCAATTCCTGCGGCGCTGCGCAGAGCGGTCCTCGCGTCTGAGGAATTCACTTTTCCGTCGCCGTTGGCGTCGCCCATCAATAATTCTTCTCGAGGCGAAGTGGGAGCGGTCGGAGATACGTCTTCGGTGGTGGTTTCAGATGTCTGCACGGCTTCCGTCGTATCTTCGGTCGGCGAGGCTTCTTCGTAAACCGTGAGTTTAACGGCGGTGCTGTTGTATAACTCGTCGTTGATCCAGAGCGTATGCTCGCCGACCTCGGCGTTGCGCAGGAAAGTTGCCGGCAGAACGAAGCCGTCCTCGGTGAAGCAGTCGGGCGTCAGCCAGAAAAACAGTTCGTTGTCGATCGAGACGGATTCCGGCGTGTTCGGTTCGATCCCTTCGGGCGCAGACAGCGTAAATGTAAGGTCTTCTCCGCCGAGCTTGTTCCAGCGAAGAGCTTCGTCGCCGATACCCGTTACCGTATAGGGAAGAATGTACATCTGTATCGTATTGCCTGCGTAGTCCTGAACACTGATGTTCACGGTCTGAGAAGCGTCAAACCCGGTGATATCGAAGCTGTAAGACGCCTCTTTTTCGGCGGCGACGGGATAGATAACGTTGACCTGATTGGCGAACATCAGCATCAGGTCGTCTTCTTCGTTTCTTTCTTCCTCTGATTCCGGATCATCCTCGGGAGGAACCGAATAATTGACCGAAACGGAATACAGGCTGACGTCGTCGTTTGCGGAAACGTCAAGATACGTCGCTCCGTCTTCCTGGCGGAACGATACGAAATCGACGTCCGGATATGCCGTATCGACGCGGAAGGGGAACTCCAGCGTTTCTTCCTTCTCGCTGTCCGCGGTGAATTTAGCCGTCACGGTCAGAAGATATTCACCGTCCGGCAGGATGACGTTCTCCGCCGCGTAGTTCTCTTCAAGCTCCGAGTCGTCATAGAATTCCTCTCCGTCGTAGGGCCGGAAGCCGAAATCGGAGATCAGACGGTAAACGTTCGCGCTCAGACGGTCAAGCGAGATCGTTTCGCCGTAAGGTGTCACTTTTTCGACGTCATCGGAGATACATCTCCATGCCAGGTCGTCGTTGGGAAGAATCTCGGAAATATCGACGCCGTCGCTGTTCGTGACGCGGAGAGAAACGACGTCGGCGCTGCGCAGCGGGAACAGGTCTATCATCAACGTATCGAAATATTCGTCGAAATTCGGTGAGATCGCGGCATAATCCGGGGAGGAATATACTTTTTCCGGATCGTAACCGACGTAGAATACGTTTCCGAACAGATCGATATCAACATCGATCTCGATCTCCGGTTCTTCTTCGCCGGTGGCTTCCGGATCCTCGGGCTCTTCGGTTTCCCCGATCTCTTCGGGCTCGTCGGACTCGTCCGGTTCTTCATCCTGATTTTCCGCGTCCTCGGCAGCCCAGAGCGCGTCCATATTCTCGCCGAGCACGGGGGTGTCGATATCCGTATATGCATCGTAGTAGGTCCAATC
>JAFRTA010000356.1 GCA_017427315.1 Clostridia bacterium | reverse complement strand
TTGACAGAAAGAATTCTCTGAACAGACCGCCGGTAGCGAATATCGATAAGCTGGTCATTATCTCCGCCGCCGTTTCTCCGGCGCCGAGCACGCTGATCATCGACCGTCTGACTGCCGCCGGTGAAAACCACGGGATCGAACCGATCGTTACCTTCTCAAAATGCGACGTGGAAGACGTTTCACGATACGTCGATATCTACCGTGCCGCAGGCTTCCGTTCATTTGCTTTTTCATCCGTGACGGGCGAGGGGATCGATGCGTTCAAAACCGTGTTTTCGGACGGCGTCTGTGTGCTGACGGGCAATTCCGGCGCGGGCAAATCGACGCTGCTGAATCTGCTTGACCCGTCGCTCCGTCTTGAAACCGGCGACGTAAGCAGAAAACTCGGCAGGGGCAGACACACCACGCGCGCAGTTGAGCTGTTCCGCGTGGGCGGCGCGTATATCGCGGATACGCCCGGGTTCTCTTCTCTCGACATGGAAGACGGCGAGTTTATCAGCAAATACGACCTGCCGCTTTGTTTCCCGGATTTTGCCGAATACCGCGACCGGTGCCGTTTTACGGGATGTTCGCACACCACGGAAAAAGGATGCGCGGTGCTCGCCGCGCTTGCCGAGGGCAGGATTCAGCCGACGCGGCATGAAAGCTATGTTGCGATGTATAACGAAGCGAAAGTCGTTCCGGATTGGAAGCTCAGATAGCATTCCGGTCCCGATCGTCCTGCCGACTGCGTTCCGGCGGCGATGGAAATGCGTTCGCAGCCGTGTCAAGCACGAGAAAACAGCATAATAACAGCAGCGTTACCGCCCCGACCGTTCCGGTCAGGGCGGGTTTTATATGCTCTTCCGCAGGGGAAAAGGTGCAGACGGCGTTCGGGAATAAACGCATCAAACCGCGCGAAACGGTAAAGGACAGCGCTGCGTGACAGATGCGGAACAGAAGAAAACGACGGTATTTGCATCCTGTTTTTTTCAGATACGGAAGGATCTGCAGATGTACGCAGAGCCCGCCGAAGGAAAGAACGGCGGCGGCCAGCGCCGGATCGTTTTTGCGCGAAGCCGCAAGACAGCCCGCGGTGACCTCTGCGATGCAGGAGAGCGCGACTGGCTCCGAGCCGAGAAACGAGGTAAGCAGGCTTTTCATCGCGCTGTAGACCACAGTCCAAAGGCAAACCCCCAGCATGCCCCGCGCCGCGTCGTTTACCGCAGCGGAAAGATCCGGCTTTGCTTTTTTTATCGCTGCGGAACCGGGCAGATCCTTTTTGTGCGGGAAGGATATCATTATGCCGCACAGAATCCCGCACAGCAGAACGCTGCCGTAAATCAGCGTTCCTGCGCGGACAGAGGAAAACATGTTCCGTCCGACGGCGGCAACCGCGAATGCGGGCGCCGGGAAAAAACCGAACAGACTGATTCTGTTTCCGTCACGGCGCGTTACGGCTCCCGCTTCGGTCCGATGGGATGTCAACCTTTCTCCGGTCGGATATCCGCCGAATACAGAGCAGAGAATCAGCCCGTCCGTTCCCCCCGAAAGTCCGAATAAAAGTCGGGAAAGCGTCGATGGTTTTCCAGAACCGACGGTAAATGCGATTGCTTCGGACAGATAAGACGCGGCGATCATACAGGGGAACAGTGAAGGGATCAGCGTATCGACGCAGAGCCTTATCCCGTCCCGCACGCCGTTGGCGGCGGACGATGAAAACACCGTCAGCAATATCGCCGCAGCAGCGGCAGCCGCTGCGGGCAAACGTGAACCGAGCCGTTTCATTCCGATCATCTCCCGAGAATAATATATGTTTGACGGCTCATATATATTTTCCGGGTGATGAAAATGATGAATGGGACAGAAGAGTCCGCAAGGCGGAAAATGGAGAAAAAAGCAAGAGAGACGCTCGGTTCTTACCCCTTGATCGAAATGACGGGAAACACCTCGATTGTGTTCGGCGGCCGCGGCGGTATTTTTGAGTTTGAAGAGGACCATATCGGCGTCGTGGTCGGCGGAATGCTGATGCGTCTTTACGGGGAAGCGCTCGAAATCGTTTCCCTTACGTCGGTACAGACCGTGGTAACGGGAAAAATACGCTCGCTGTCCTTCGATTCGTAAGGGGGCGGGGAAAATGTTCATTCGTTTTTTAAGGCTGTTGTTCGGCTGCGTTCGGTTTGAGGCGACCGAAGGTTTTCTCGATCGTTTTATCAATCTTTGCTGGTCGATGGAGATCCCTTTATGGGACGTGAAAAAGACCGGGAAAGGATTGACTGCGACAACCGGAAAAAAGGGGTACCGGAAGCTGCGCGCTGCGGCGAAACAGGCGGGCGTACGTCTGCACGCAACCGAAAAAAACGGTTTCCCGTTTTTGCTGAAAAAAAACAGCATGCGTGCCGGAATGATCGCGGGCGCGGCGCTCGGCGTGATTTTTATGCTTTATGCCTTTTCCGCTGTCTGGCAGGTGGACGTGGAGGGCTGCGAAACGCTGAACGCTTCGGCGGTTCTCGCCGCCGCGGAAGAGGAAGGGCTGACGCGCGGCGTACCGCGCCGCTCGGTTGACCCGGCAAGCGTGCGCAGGGCGCTGGTGAGCCGCTTTTCTCAGATTAACTGGTGCGCGGTCAATCTGCGCGGAGCGAAAGCGGAAATCAGGATTCGGGAGGTTAAAAAAGGCGCCGGCGTATTTGACGAATCCGGCGTCTATGATGTGATCGCGGCAAAAGACGGTCAGATTGAATTGATCGATGCTTACCGCGGAAAAGTTCTGGTGCGGAATCTCGATACCGTTACGAAAGGGCAGATGTTGATCTCAGGCGTATACGAAACGCGAAACGGAACGGCGTATTCCACGCATGCGGCCGGAAAGTGCATGGCGCTGACGACCGAGTGTATCCGCGCGCACACCGATCCGTCGTCGTTTCGCCGCGTCTCCGGGCTGCGGCGGTCAACCTCGTTTTATGTTTTCGGAGCGCGGGTCCCGCCCTTCGGCGCGCCGAACAGACAGCGCATAACCTGCAGTGAAAAGGATTTGAGCGGCAGCGATTATACGCTTCCGCTCGGGAAGAGGACGGTTACCGCTTTCGATACCGAACCGGCGCAGATAACCGACCGTGAAAAAACACAGCTTCTTGCCATGATGAACGCGTATGATCGATACCGGGAGCGGTTGAAGCAGGCGCAGCTGATCGATTCGGATCACAAAACCGACCGGGGAGAGATCGTGATTGTTTTGCATCTTCGGGAAGATATCGCGGTTGAACGACGCGTTGATATACCGGACGGACACTGATTTTATGTTTTTTACATAAATGAAAGCTGAAAAATATATATAAATTTAACAAAATTATTCAGATAAAGACTTGTAAAAAAAACAGAAAGGTGGTAATATAATGATAACCGAAAAGGAATTTGAAAAAAGAGAGGCGCAATATGGCGGAACGCTCGATTTCATTCGATCGTATGGAACAGGCGGTGAGCCTGTTCGGCAGCTTTGACGAGAATATCAAACTGCTCGAACAGCAGTACGGCGTTGATATCGTCAATCGCGGATCGGAGCTGAAGATCACCGGCCCGGAAGAGGCGGCAGACAAAGCGGCGCGTGCGGTAGACGGATTGCTGACGCTGATCAACAAGGGGGAAGCGTTGAGCGAACAGAACGTGCGGTATGTGATGTCGCTCGTCGCCGACGGCAGCGAGGACAAGCTCGCGTCGATGACTTCCGACTGTATCTGCATCACGTCCAAAGGCAAACCGGTCAAGCCGAAAACCCTCGGGCAAAAGAAATATATAGAAGCAATCAGGGAGAATACCGTTGTTTTCGGCGTAGGCCCCGCGGGAACGGGGAAGACCTATCTCGCCGTCGCGATGGCGGTAAACGCATTCCGCGCGAAGGAAGTCAACCGCATTATCCTGACGCGTCCCGCGGTCGAGGCGGGGGAGAAGCTCGGCTTTTTGCCCGGAGACCTGCAAAGCAAGGTCGATCCGTATCTGCGGCCGCTTTACGACGCGCTGTTCGATATGCTCGGCAGTGAGAATTTTGCCCGCTATCAGGAACGCGGCAATATCGAGGTCGCGCCGCTTGCCTATATGCGCGGCAGAACGCTCGATGACAGCTTCATTATTCTCGACGAAGCGCAGAATACCACGCCTGAGCAGATGAAAATGTTCCTGACGCGCCTCGGCTTTAATTCCAAAATCGTCGTTACGGGCGATATCACGCAGATCGACCTGCCGGACGGCAAACGTTCCGGTCTGGTAGACGTACTGAAGATACTGAAAAACGTAAACGATATCGAAACGGTGATTTTCAACGAAAAGGACGTTGTCCGCCACCGTCTCGTTCAGGATATTATCAAAGCTTACGAAAAAGCGGAAGAAAGAAGAAAATCATAAGGAGGATAAGGAAATGACGGAGAAGGTAAAAGTGATTATCAGCAACGATCAAAAGGCGGTGAAGATACCTGCGGGGATCCGTCTGCTGGTCCGCAAGACCTGCCATGCGACGCTCGTGCTTGAGGAGTTTGACGGCTCGGCGGAAATCAGCGTAACGTTCGTGGACGATGAAAAGATCCGGGAGCTGAACAAACAGTATAGGGATATCGACCGCTCTACGGACGTGCTTTCGTTCCCGCTCGGCGAGAACGGCGTCTACGACGTGAATCAGCAGACCGGCGCAAAAATCCTCGGCGATATTGTGATTTCGATGGAGCACGCCGTTGCGCAGGCGGAGGAATACGGCCATTCCCTGCAGCGCGAAGTCGCCTACCTTACCGCGCATTCCATGCTTCATTTGCTCGGTTACGACCATGAAGACGGCGGTCTGCAGCGTATCAGGATGCGTGAAAAGGAAGAAGCCGTCCTCACGCGTCTCGGGCTGCCGCGAAACGGCAGTTATTACCCGGTGGATTAAGCGGTGAACGGTATGAATGAATCCAAATCCGCGTTTATCGCGATCGTCGGGCGCCCGAATGTCGGCAAGTCGTCGATCCTGAACCGTCTGCTCGGCGAGAAGGTCGCGATCGTTTCGCCCAAGCCGCAGACGACGCGCACGGGTATTACCGGCGTTCTGACGACGTCCGATAACGTGCAGCTCGTGTTTACCGATACTCCGGGCTTCCATAAACCGAAAAACAAGCTCGGCGAAATTATGATCCGTACCGTAGACGAGAGCGTCAGCGGTGTGGACGCGTGTCTTTTTGTCGTTGAACCCGAGAAGGAGATCAGACCCGGGGAGCTTGAGCTGCTGCACAGGCTCAAAGCGTCGAAGACGCCGATCGTGCTTGCGGTCAATAAGACGGATACCGTGAAAGATAAGGCGGAAATCGCGCTTCTTATCGTGAAGCTGACGAAAGAGTGCGATTTTGCCGCCGTTGTTCCGGTTTCCGCCGTAAAGAACGAGGGGATCGACGAGCTGCTCGGCGAACTTAAGGCGCTTGCCGCGCCGTCGCTTCATTTCTTTCCCGACGATACGCTGACCGATCAGCCAGAGCGGGTGATTGCCGCGGAGCTGATCCGCGAAAAGATGCTTCTGCGGCTCGATAAGGAAGTGCCGCACGGCGTCGCCGTCGCGATCGAACGTTTTGCGGAGCGGGAAGACGCCGATATTCTCGATATCGACGCCGTGATTTATTGTGAAAAAGAGAGCCACAAGGGAATCATCATCGGCAAGGGCGGCGCTATGCTCAAGGCGATTTCGACCGCTGCGCGTAAGGACCTCGAACGGTTCTTTGAAATTCAGGTCAATCTCAAGTGCTGGGTCAAGGTCAAGGAGGATTGGCGCAACCGCGCCGGGCTGATACATAACTTCGGATTGGACGGATAAAATGGCAGGTTCTGTTTTCAGTACCGACGGCGTCGTTTTGAAAATCAGACATACGGGCGAAAGCGATCGTATCGTCACCGTGCTTACGCGCGACAGAGGCGTTTTAAGCGCCTTTGCCAAAGCGGCGCGGCGCCCGAAAAGCAAACTCAACGCAGGTACCCAGAGCTTTTGTTTTTCCGAGCTGTCATTCTCTGCAGGCAGGAACGATTCGCTTTATATCACCGAGGCGTCGGTCAAGGACGTGTTCTTCGACCTGAATCGCGATCTTGTCAAGCTTGCGCTCGCGCAGTATTTTTCGCAGCTTGCCGAAGAGCTCGTCCCGCCCGGCGAATGCGACGAAGAACCTTTGCGGCTGATGCTCAATGCGCTGTATTTCCTATGCGCCGATACGAAGGCCCCCGCGCTTATCAAAGCGGTCGTCGAGCTTCGGCTTTGCTCCTGGGCGGGCTATGCGCCGGATCTTTCCGGCTGCTCGGCCTGCGGAGAGACGGACGGCGGCGAAATGTATCTCGATTGTGCCGCCGGCGTGTTTTATTGCAGAAAATGCGGCGGCGAAATGAAAGGCGCGCGTCTTTCCCGTGCGGCGTTCGACGCAGCGGCGGCCGTTCTTACGGGGTCGCTGAAGGAGGCTTTTTCCGTTCACCTTAAGCCAAAGGAGATAAAAGAGCTTTCCGACGCTGCGGAGCGGTTTGCGCTTTCACAGACGGAACGCGGTTTTTCCACACTTGATTTTTATAAAAACGTTTGCATACCGTCATAGAAAAAACAAGCGGGCCGGCCCGCCAATGTCATTAAGATAACTGAATAAATGAAATAGAAAAACACATATCCAACCTCAAAGGAAGAGGAAGGATATGTGTTTTTTGCAAAAAAGGCGCAGAGGAACAGACAGGCTCAAAAAAAGTCTGTCAAAAGGTCTTTTCAATTTGAGAGAATTATGCT
>JAFRTA010000355.1 GCA_017427315.1 Clostridia bacterium | reverse complement strand
GGGGATCGGCGGCGCGTCGCCGACGAACGCGACGACGGTCGGGTTGTTCGGGTCCGGGCTGTTTGCCGTGCGGCACCCCGAAAACAGGCACAGAACAGCGGCGAGCAGCAGCAAAGCGGATATGATGTTCCTTTTCATTTCGGTCCCCTCTTTCAGAACGTATAATTCCCTGCGGATACGGTATGCTCCGTCCCGTCCGGCAGACGGATGCGGGCGATGCAGTTCGCCGGGATCTCGATCTTGAAGCAATAGCCTGTACCGGTCTTTTCCCAGCCGCTTTTCACCCTGCCGTAAACGCTTTTGTATTCGGCTTCGGCGTGCGTGAAATGCCCGCCGGGCTTCGGCGCGATCACGAAACGGTTCTCGCCGGCGACGCGGATGCCGCACATCTCGCCGAACAGCCATTCGACGACGGCGCCCTTGGAATAATGGTTCAGCGAGCCGATGCCGCCCCCGGCGGAATCGGGGCCTTCCCATGCTTCCCAGATCGTGTTCGCGCCCGCCTTCGGCATCGAGAGCCAGCCGGGGCGTTCCTCGCTTTCAAGCAGCCGGTAGGCGTATTCGATATCGATCTTTTCGAGCACATAGAGGATCAGAGGCGTCGAGAGGAAGCCCGTACCGAGCCGCCAGCCGTAGTTTTCAAGCGCCGTCACCAGCCGCCGCTCGGCGTACGCCCTCTGCCCTTCGTCCAGAAGACCGAAATACAGCGGGCGCACGAGCTTTGCCTGCCGGTCGGTGTCGAGGGAGAATTTCTTCGTGCGTACAAGTTCCCGATAACCGTTTCTCACCTTGGCGGCGTAAGCGGTATAGCGCTCCGCGTCCTCCGGCTTATCGAGGATCTTCGCGATCTTCGCCATGCAGCCGAACAGATAGACGAGATACGCCGTGGTCTCCTCCGGGTGCGGCGAGATGAAATCCGAAACGGAGAATCGCTTTACGTCCGCGGGCTCCGCCCATTCGCCGTAAGATTGCCCGTAGTTCGAGATGCTGCCTGCGCGCGCAAGACCGATCCCGGTCGGCACGGCGGTCGGGTACCATCTGCCGATCGTCTTTATTTTGTATTCGGCGAAGCGTTTCATCCGATCATAGTATTCGGTCAGCATCCGCCGGTCGCCGTAGCGCCGGTACAGGCGGTACGGGATGAACACGCCCGCGTCCGACCAGCCGGCGGAGCCGTCCATCGGGCTCATATAGAAGTCCACGCCGCCGACGGGGGCGATCTGCGTGAAGCAGCCGTTTTTGTGCTGCGCGTCGCAGATATCGTTCTCGAATTTGCGCGCGAAGGGCAGATAATTGAACAGGTAACCCGCCGTGTTCACGAAGATCTGCGCGTCGCCGAGCCACCCGTGGCGCTCGCGCGTCGGGCAGTCGGTGGGCAGGTCCGCGCTGTTGTTCTTCGCGCTCCAGCGCGTCGCGTCGACGAACCGGTCGAGCAGCGCGTTCGAGGAACGGAAAAAGCCCGTTTCCTCCATGGCCGAGTAGACTGCGATCGCGGTCACGTCGCCCTCGGTGACAAGCGCGTCGGTCTCGATCTCGGCGTACTGAAAGCCGAAGATCGCCAACTTCGTTTTGTATTCGTTCCGCCCGTCCTTGCAGATATATTCGATCTTCTGCAGGGGCGTCGTTTTGACTTTATTCGAGAGCTGGATGTTTTTCTGGTACAGCTCGCCGTCTCGCAGCATCTCGCCGAAGCGGAGCGTGATCTTCTGACCCGCTTTCGCGTCGATCCCGAATGAAATATATCCGGCGATGTTCTGCCCGAAATCAAGAAGCTTTTTGCCGCCCGGCGTGACCGTGAGCGAGCCTTTGAACGTCTCTTTTTCGGCGAGAGGGACGTTGTTCGACGCGGTCGGGACGACGGGGTGCGCCGTGACCCTGGCGTATCCCGCGTAAGTCGGCGCAAGGCGCGCGTCGACAATTTCGCCGTCCTTGTTGTCTGCAAAACGGATCGGGCCGTCGTTCGACCACCGCCAGCTTTCGTCCGTGACGATCCGCTCTTTTTCGCCGTTCTCATAAGTGATCTCGAGCTGCGCGAGCAGCTTCGTCTCGGCGCCGTATTGGTTCCTGACGCCCCACGCGCCGACGGAGCCGCGGTACCAGCCGTCGGCAAGCTCAACGGTCAGCGTATTGTTTTCCTTCAGCAGCCCGGTCACGTCGCAGGTCTGATACTGCACGCGTTTTCTGTATTCGGTGATCCCGGGCGCGAGGGGCATGGAAACGCGCGCGCCGTTGAGTTCGGCGGAATACAACCCGCAGGCGGTGATATACAGCCGCGCCGCAAGGACTTTGCCCGTTAAGGCAACCTCTTTTTTGAAGCAGTCGACGGGATAGCGCCTCTTTTTATCGACCTTATAATCGCCCGCGATCCATTCCGCGCTCCAGTCCTCCGCGCGCAGAAGCCCCGTTTCGAAGAACGCGGGGGACGACCATTCGCCCTCCTCGCCGTTCTCGTCCCAGAGTTTGATTTTGTAATTCACCCGTTCGCCCGAGCCGAGCGTGACCGGGTATTCGGCGCGCATCGACGCGCTTTCGACCTTGCCGCTGTCCCATTTTTCGCTGACGATGCGGTAAGCGGTCTGCGCGACGCCGCCCTCGCAGTTCCAGAAGATGCGGGGAGAGGCGATATCAATGCCGATCGGGTCAACGAGATATTCCGTTCTTAAATCAATCGCTTTCATTTCCGCCCTCCGTTTTATGCTTCTTCCGCTGCGGCTTTTTCTTCCGTTCCGACGGGCTCTTTCGCTTCATGGCGCGCTTTGATCTCCGCCTGTTCCTCGGGCAGCCTCTTTTCCACGTTCAGGAAGAACAGGATCGCCACGAGCGCCGCGCCGGTGAAGACCTCAAGGCCGACGAACGCGAAGGAGATGACCCAGTTCACTTTGTCCGGCTGCTGCATGGCGACGGTCAGCACGCCGTCCGCGGCGGGCTTCAGTTCTTCGAGCGCGATCTGCGCAGTCCAGCCGTTCGAGGCGAGCTTCGAAGCCGCGTCCGATACGCTTTCGGCGGTGATCGGCGCGAGATACCCCGCCTTCGCGAGCATCCAGTTGAACACGCCGGTCATGATGCCCACCATTGCCACGGCGATGATGTTGTAAATCGACATCGCCGCGCCGTCCATGCGCAGGTCCTTTTTCCACTCGAGGTGGTCGAGGCAGTCGGCGAACAGCGCCATGAACACGTAGGCGCAGGGCAGGCCGCCGATGTTCTTGATGAACTGCCCGATCAGCACGATTACGAGATTGTGCGAGAAGATCCAGCAAATCAGCGACCCGACGGCGTAAAGGATGAAGCCGATCATGGTCACGTTGCGCTTGCCGAATTTCTTCGCAAGGGGCCACACGGCGAAGATGCCGATGCCCATCGGGATGCCGCCGATCACGGAGACGAGCATCTGCGTGACGCCGTCGTTATAGGTGCCGAGCACATAGTTGCAGTAGTATACGAGACCGAGGTTTTTCAGCGTTACGCCGACCGTGTAAACGAGAAAATAGACGTACATCAGCACCATATACTTATCGGTGAAAAGAATTTTCAGCTGTTTCGCGAACGTCAGCTTCGTCTCCCCGCCGGCGTCCCGGGCTTCCTCCGTGACGCGTTCTTTCGTAAAATAGTATTCGAGCAGCGTCAGCGGCAGCGCGAGGATCGAGAGTGCCGTCATCAGCGTGATCCATTTGCTCTTGTCCACGCCGATCATTGGCATGACGACCATCGGGAACACGAGCGCCACAAGGATGCCGCTCATCATGATGGTCGTAATCTGATTGAAGACCGAAAGCCCGCCGCGCGCGGTGCCGTCGCGGGTCGAGAGCGGCACCATCAGGTTGTGGCTCATGTTGAAGATCGTATAGGCGAAGGAATAGAACAGGTTGTAGCTGATCATCACCCAGACCGCCTTGACGGTATCGCTGCTTTCCGGTACGGTGAAGAGCAGGATGCCGGTGACGGGCACGAGGAACGCCGAGAGCAGAAGCCACGGCCGGGCTTTGCCCTCTTTTGTTCTCGTGCGGTCGATGATCTGCCCCATGACCACGTTCGTGATCGCGTCGATGATCTTCGAGACGATCGGAAAAACGGTCAGGAACACGCCGCCCCAGAGGGGCGTCAGGTTCAGCACGTCGGTATAATACACGTTCAGATACGTCGCGAGCACCGCGTTGAGCAGCAGCGCCCCGGCGGGGCCCAGCAGATAGCCGAGCCATTTTTCGCTTTTCGTGACGCTTTCGCTTTTGACGCGGCTGTTCAGCAGCGGGCTGTTCATCCATTTCATAACGATCTCTTCTTTCTCTTGACAAATTCAGACGTCTGCGTTATGATTCTATTATACAGACAAAGTGTCGGGTTTGCAATCAGCAGTTTCGGTAATTTCTGCGGTAAACCCGACAGATCATGCGAAAGTGACGGGATAATGAAATGAATGTCAAAGACAATCAGCGCACGCGCCTGTCGAAGAAGATGTTCCGGACCGCGCTTCTGGATCTTCTGGAAGAAAAAGGCGGCGTCGAAAAGATCTCGGTCCGGGAGCTTTGCGCGCGGGCGGAGCTGAACCGCTCCACGTTTTACGCGCACTATGCCGAACCGAGAGAGGTGCTCGTCCGGGCGGAAGAGGAGATCCTGGACGAAACGGCGGAGTATATCCGTAAGATCGGCGCGGAAAGAACCGGCGGCGGGAAACAGTTCCTCACCGCGTTTTTACGCTATATCCGGGAAAACGACCGGATCTTCCGGGTGCTGCTGGTCACGGCGGCGGACCCCGCGTTCAAAAATCGGTTCATGCAGATATCGCTGCTGAACCTGTTCGAGCACCTGCAGGTGGATATGGACGCCGAGAAGCAGCAGTTTATCTATTCCTACCTGCTCAACGGCAGCCTCGGCGTGATCACCCAGTGGATCCGCTCGGATTACGCCTGTTCCGTCGCCGATATCGTCGAGCTGCTGTTCACGCTGAACGGCTCCGCGATCCTGCCGCTGGTAAACTGAACGGAACCGCGGCAGACGAAGCACCGCCGGGCGCCGCCCGTTCTCAACCGGCGGCTGACCGGAAGGTTTCCCGACGGTTGAGGAAAAAACGGCGCGCGGAATGTTGACAAACAACAGTCCGTATGCTATACTCTCATCAAATTCAGCCGAAGGAGGCGATGGATATGAGATCTTATATTGATCGGGTGTCGTATGTGTCGCCTGCGGTATGCTGACCGCAAGCTGAACGAGAGTTTATACACATCCGGTTTCGGGTGTGTTTTTTTTGTCTGCCTGACGCTCACACGGGCCGACGCATATTTTCACGCACCCGAAGGGGTGCTTTTTGTTTTTCATGGGAAGCCCCGGAATATAAGGTCAAACGGAAAATCCCGGAACGAAAGGAGTTATTTCCGTGACCGCATTTTCTGTTTTTTCTGACAATGAAAGGGGACGATGCCTATGAAGAGATTAAAGAACAAATTGTTATCCATGGAACCCAACACCTCGACCTATACCGAGATGTACAACGGACATATCATCCCCTGCCCGCCGTCCGGTCCGGCGGTCGACGACTGGGACCCGACCTCGCAGGCGGCGAACATCATGGAGGCGGTCGACTGCGGCGCGAAGCTGCTGCTCATCGACGAGGACCGGAGCGCGACCAATTTCATGATCCGCGACCGCATGATGAAGGCGCTGATCGTCCGGGAGCCGATCACCCCGTTCACCGACCGGGTGAACGAATTGTACCGGACCGTCGGCGTTTCGACGATCCTCGTGATCGGCGGCAGCGGCGAATATCTCTCCGTCGCAGATAAAATCTGTATGATGGAGGATTATCCGGTCCATGACGTGACCGAACGTGCAAAGAACATCTGCGGCGGACATAAAACGTCCGCAGGGCTGCCGCAGCCCGCGGACTGGACGCAGCGCAGAGCGCTGTATTCCGACGGATTCACCTCTTATCCCGAGGGCTGCGGTTCGGAACGGTTCGAGGTCTCCGATATGGGCTTTATCATCATCGGCGACGTGCGGATCGACGTGCGCGGCCTGTACGATATCGTTTCTTCCCGTCAGCTCGACGCGCTCGGGTTCATGCTGCGGCTTCTGGAGATCTCGAACAACGACAAAAAAATCGATCTTCAAAAGAAGATCGACGGTCTGTATGCAAGGCTTGACGCGGAGGGAATCGATTTTCTGTATTCTTCGTTCTTCACGACCTGCGGGCGGTTTCTCGACCTGCCCCGCCCGCAGGAGCTCACGGCGCTGATCAACCGCATGCGGAAAATCAGCGCGGCGATCGACAGCGACGCGTGACGCGCAGCGCGGACGGGGCGCCGCGTTCAATCCGCTTTATCCGACAGCTCGGCGAACTTCGCCTGCATCGTCGGGTTGCCGCGCGTCAGCTTCTTGATGCTCAAATCCTGCGCTTTGTCGTTCGCCAGACGGAGCTGGCGCTCGGAGCCGAGCAGGCCGTCCTTCACCTTCTGGAGGTGTTCGATCGTTTTATCGATCTCGTCGATCGCGTCCCGGAATTTTTCGCTTGCGATCCGGTAGTTGTTGCTGAATTTATTCTGGAAGTCGAGGAGACTGTTTTCGAAATTCGTCACGTCGACGTTCTGGCTTTTCACCCGCGCCAGCTCCTGCCGGAAAGCAAGCGAGTTCAACGCGGCGTTCCGCAGGATCGTGATCAGCGGGATAAAGAACTGCGGCCGCACGACGTACATTTTATCGTAACGGTAAGAAACGTCCACGATGCCGCCGTTATACAGCTCGTTATCCGCTTCGAGAAGCGAGACGAGAACGGCGTATTCACAGCGCTTCTCTTTTCGGTCCTTGTCGAGCTCTTTGAAAAAGTCCTCGTTTTTGTGTTTGGTTGCGGTCGTATCCATTTCGTTCTTCATTTCAAACATGATCGAAAGGAACTCGGTGCCGTCCGGCGCGCACTCCCGATAGATAAAATCCCCTTTGCTGCCGCTGCGCGCGTCGTTATCTTTTTCAAAATATGCATTTTGGAAAGCGGTGGCCCGCAAACGGTTGAACTCGATTTCGCAGTGCTGCTCCAGGCTCTCGCCGATCATTTTGGTCGACTGACGCGCTTTGAAATCCCTGTAATACGCGATTTCTTCGTCTTTGCGCCTGATTTCCGCCTCGTACGTTTCCTGCAGGGATTTTTCATTCAGCTCCCGTTTGTTCCGCTCGAGCTCAAGGTCGCTCTGCAGCTTGAGAAGCTCTTTCTCTTTCTCCTGAACCGCCCGTTCCACGGCGTTCTCCGCGTTGGATCTGTCCAACTCGATTTGCCCGTTCAGACGGGCGATCTCCCGGTCCTTTTCGGCAATTTTCAACGCGCTCCCCGATTTTGCTTCTTCGATTTCCCGCGCCGTACGCTCTTTTTCCAACGCCAGACTGCTGCGCAGCGCCGCGAGCTCCTTCTCTTTTTCCGCTTCGGATTTCGCGACGGCAAGCGCCACGGCGTTCTCCGTCTCGGACCGGAAGCTCTGCTCGCGCTGCCGGATCTCTTTGTCGAATTCGCTGTCGTGCACCTGTTTCAGAATAGCGGCGTAGCCGGAGTCGTCGATCTGGAAAATCTCTCCGCATTTCGGGCATTTGATTTCCTGCATTTCCGTTTTCGCTCCTTCGTATCGTTTTGTATGTTATTATGATACCACATTTTCCCGGCGGGAACAAGTGTGAAATTACATGATCCCGCCGACGGCGGAAAAGCCCGCCGCCTTTCTCCTGGCAGGGCAAAAACAAGAAGGGCCCGCGCCCGCGCGGCGGGAGAAAAACGTCCGCTCCTGTTGATTTTCGGGGACGACTCTGTTATGATATGATCGGTAAAAATATTCCGGCGCAAAAATAACGCCGAAAAGGAGACGCTGTTATGTTTACAAAGGTTTTCACCATAATCGTCGCGGTATTCTGTTTTCTTTTCCCGCATCTGTTCGCTCTGGATATTACGAACAGAACCGTATTGAACGCCGCGCCCGCCGAGCTCGCCGGCGCGGACCGCATCCATTTTCTGAGCACCGGCTCGTCCGACGCGATCCTGCTGGAAAGCGACGGGCATTTCGCCATGGTCGACGCGGGCGAGGATACGGACAACCCGCGCGGATTCGACGCGCTGAACCTCCCCGGCTTTGAACAGGAGGTGCTCGCCTACCTGAAGGCGCACGCCGCCGACGAAAACGGCAAAGTGCATCTTGATTTCGTGCTCGGCACGCACGCGCACTCCGACCATATCGGCGGGTTCGATACGATCCTTCTCGATCCCGACGTGACGGTCGGCCGCGCCTATCTGAAACACTACGACAGCAGCAGGATCAATGAATATGAGATCGAGCAGTGGGACAACCAGGAGGTCTGGGACCAGATGATGAACGCGCTGAACGAGCGAGGCGTCCCCGTGATCTCCGAGCCCGACGGCGCGCCGTTCGCGTTCGGCAATTTCACCGTCACGCTGTTCAATACCGACGACCCGGAAAACCCGGATCGGGTCGGCGAGAACGACCAGTCGCTCGGCGTGCTCCTCGAAAAGAACGGCACGAGGATCTTCCTTGCCGGGGATATGGACGACTACACCGGCGACGAGACGCGCCTCGCGCCCGAAATCGGCAAGGTTGACCTGCTGAAGGTCGGGCACCACAGCTATTCCGGCTCGACGACGCAGGGCTTTGTGGAAACGCTGCGCCCCGAGGCGTGCGTGATCACCAACAGCCAAAGGAACGCCGACCTCAACACGGTCGCGCGCATCGTTCATATCTGCCGGCATAAAAACGTGTATATCACCGGCAACGAAAACGGCGTGCTTGCCGTGATCGGCGATAATGGGGATATCTCGTATTACGGCGGGATCTCCGGCGCGGCGGATTGACGGAAAAAACCGTATCTCCCGGTTTGCGTTTTCACATCGGCCGCGGTGAATGCGGCGGAAAAGGCGGATGAAAAAATGCGGTCGTTTATTGCGCTTCCCGTCACGGCGGACGTGCGCCGGGCGCTGGAGGATACACAGACGGCGCTGCGGCGCTCCGGCGCGCGCGGGCGGTTTACGCCGCCGGAGAATTGGCATATGACGCTGATCTTTCTCGGGAGCGTCCCGGACCCCGCGCCGGTGATCGGGGCAATGCGCGGGATCGACCCTGTGCGAACGGAGCTTGTTTTCGACCGGCTGACGATGTTCGGCAGCGTGCTTGTCGCCCTGTTCCGCCCGGACGACGCCG
>JAFRTA010000354.1 GCA_017427315.1 Clostridia bacterium | reverse complement strand
GTAAGCACCGCCTTGCTGTGGATGGACATAAGTGTTCCTATTCCAAACAAATCCATCAGGAAAAGTTGAACGCAGCCGTGGAAGAGATCATAAAGAAAATCGTACACGAACCGAAATTTGAAGAAGCGATCAAAGCGAAAATCAACGCCAGGATCGATACCGATGAAATTGACACTGAAATCGCTTCACTTCAAAAGCGGCTTCGCCAATTAACCGGCGCAAAAGATCGGATCGGCAGAAGCATTGACGCGCTCGATTATCTTGATCCCTGCTATGATAACAAATACGTTGACCTGCAAAAGCGTCTTGATGATATTTATATCGAAATCAATGCTGCCGAGGCTGAAATCGCCGAGCTGAAAGAAAAAGCTGATAATATTCGCAGGAACAAAATTTCCGAAGAAAAGGTCTATGAATTTCTGCTTTTGTTTGATATACTATATGATAAGATGACCGACGCGGAAAAGAAAGAGGTTTTGGCAAGCTTTATCGAGCGCGTAGACGTCTATCCGGAGCCCAAAGAAAACGGGCAAATACTGAAAAGCATCACCTTCCGTATCCCCATCGTTATTGATGGGGATACCGGAAATCAGGTCAACATTTCTTTTCCGAACGAAAATGTTACGGTTGAGACGGTTGTATTACTGTCCCGATAATGAATTTCGTTCTGCAGCCCGTGAATTTTGCGGCAACGTGAAATGTGCTTTCGGCGCCTGAATCACCTGTTTATGCTTGATTTTTAATTTGGACAGCTATATAATGAATGTAGGCGATTATCGCAAATCAGAAGCCGAGGGAATCAGAATGAAAGCGCAGAGGCACGTAAAAACAGAATCAGAAAACCCGGGAAGAGCGCTTCGCACCGCGGCCGCGCTGCTTCTTGTGATCGCGCTTGCGGTCGGAGGTTCCGCCTGCGGCGGTCCGAAGCCATCGGATAACGGCGGCGAAACGCCGTCCGGAAGCGCTCCCGCCGCGACCGAAAGCCTGGAGAACGCCGGATCCGACGCCCCGGCGCCTGCGGAGAGCGCCGCGGCTCCCGCCGTGAACGTCGTGCCGACCGCGGCATCGAAGCTGAAGCTGATCGAGAAGGATACGGAAGCCTTCACCATACAGATCCCCGAAGGCTGGGAGCTGCGCTACGGCTGGGACGGCGAAAAAATGCTGATGCTGCGGGCATACGACCCGGCGACGCCCGTGAACCAGATCTTTTACGCCACCGATATGGTCCCGTTCATGAAGAGCGAAGCCGGCGCGCGGATGTACGCGAGCACGGGGCCTGTCACGTTCAGCGAGGCGCCCATCCTCGATCCCCCGACGAACGAAACGCTGTTCCGGAAGATCCCGAAGCTCCGCGACTATTATTTCAATACGATCAAGTCGGAAGCGACCGCGACGATGCTCCCGGAGATCTATGATTTCGAGCTGCTCGAGAAGCTGCCCGCGTCCTCGGCGTTCAGCGATGAAAGCCTTGACGACAGCATCCTGCACGGGTATTTCAAAACCGCCGACGGCGGCGCCGAGGGCGAGTGCGTGGGCTTCGCGTCGATCGTCGATCTGTTCGGCAGCTCGGTCGCCACGATCTACGGCGTCGATGTTTCGTATTACAACGTGTATAACTTTACCGCGATCACGGGCGTGAAGGATGAATTCGTCAATTACGAGCAGACGCTCTTCCGGTCGTTTGCCTCGCTGAAGATCAAGCAGGAATTCATCTCGAAGATGCTGAGCAACAGCGAAGCGTCGATCGAGCAGATGCAGCAGATCAACGCGTCGATCTCGGCGTCCTACGACAATTACAATTCCGCATGGCTCGCAAGATCGCAGGCCGGGGATATCGCCCGCCAGAAGCAGAGCGACGCGACCCTCGGCTACGAGAGGGTATACGATACCGAGACCGGAGAGATCTACAAGGCCTATAACGGCTTTACGGATGAATATACCGGGCAGCGTTACCGGCCGGTCACCGACGATATGTATTCCCGGGGCTGGGACGGTTATATCGAAAAATAAAAAAAACGGACGGGAAGCGCGTTCGCGCCGCCCGAATCACAGAATTGCGAGGGATAAACATGAAAGCTGAAAAAATCATTGCCTTTGCGCTCGCGCTGATCCTTGCGTTATCGACGTTTACCGCGGGGATCGCGTTCCCCGTCGGCGCGGCGGAGGACGCCGTCGCCGATGGCAAAACGGGTCCCGCGGCGGGAGATTACGTCTATCTCGGCGCCACGACCCCGGAGGCGTCCTACGACGGTGAGACCGCGGGACAGCCCGTCAAATGGCGGGTCCTTGATCCCGCCGAAACGAACTTCGGCGAGAAAGGCGTTTTCCTGATCACCGAGGAGCTGCTCGGCGGCACGGAGAAAAATACCTATGAGGGCTGCGGCTATATCCTCTTCAATGAGCGTTCGGGACCGGACGACGATACGAACAGAGGCGGCCCCTTATGGGAGGGAAGCGCCGCGCAGAGCTGGTGCAAATCGTTTTACGCGAACGATCTGACGGCGCAGGAGCAGGCTGCGGTCCTTTTGACGGCGAAAACGGACGGGCCTTATGAGTACGACGCGAAGGCGGACACCGACGGCAGCGATCTGTATACGGTTCCCTTCACCGCTTCGGAGCTGAAGGGAGACCGCGTCTTTTTCCTCTCCGCCGAGGAGGTCATGACGTTTTTCCCAGAACGCAAAACCAACCCGGGCAGGATCGCCGAATATGACGGAAAACCGTTTTACTGGTGGCTTCGCACTCCCTATTTGAACTTTAATCTCAGCATTTATTCTGCGGGCGACGTGAAACCAGACGGTAAGATTTCCTATGATATGACCGAAACCAGAGTCGCCGGCGCGCGCCCGGCGATGAATCTCGACCCCGACCGCATCCTGATGTGGTCGGCGGCGTCGGACGGCAAGCCGCAGGCCGCGGACGGGAAGCTCGCCGCGCTTTCCCGGGATACGTCCGAATGGAAGGCGATGCTTCTCGACGAAAGCCTTTCGCTGACCGTTGATTCGGACGGGATCGTGAAAAATAAAAACACCGTCAGCATTCCGTTCTCGAACGCGACGACGGGAGAAGGCTGCTACGTCTCCGCCGCGGT
>JAFRTA010000041.1 GCA_017427315.1 Clostridia bacterium | reverse complement strand
GGTATCGATCCCGTGCTCGACGAGAAAGGATGCGATGTATTCGGCAACTTTAATTTTCAGAGCATTTGCTCCGTTTAGTATTTTAAAGTAGGAGGGAGTAAGGAGGAAGGAGGAAGTAAGGAAGTCGCTTCGCGACTTGAATCTTATAATTGATAAACCATAGACCGATACAAATATCCGATGCAGAGAATGACAGGAGCATTAACCCCGTCCATTTTACGAGTATGTATCATCCGGGTACGGGCGGAGCCCGTCCAAACTTCCTCCTTCCTCCTTCCTACTTCCTACTTTTTATTTACCGCGGCAATAACGACCTTCGCCATATAATCCAGCATCGCGTCGGTCATGCCGGGATAGACGCCGATCCAGAACGAGTCGTTCATAATGCGGTCTGTCTGCGAAAGATCTCCGACCACTCGGTAACCCTCGCCGCTCGCGCGCAGCTCGTCGAAGCAGGGGTGCTTGGTGAGATTGCCCGCAAAGAGGTTTCGCGTCTGCACGCCGTGCCCTTCGACGTAGGCGACGACCTTGTTCCGGTCGACGCCCTCGCGGCAGGTCATGAGGAAGCCGAACCAGCTCGGGTCGGCATTCTCGCACGCGACGGGCAGGATCAGCCGATCCGACACGCACTCGAGCTTTGCGCGCAGATACGCGAAATTGTGCTTGCGGCGCTCGACGAAGGACGGGAATTTCTCGAGCTGGGCGCAGCCCACTGCCGCCTGCATGTCGGTCGCCTTCAGATTATATCCGAAATGGGAATAAACGTATTTGTGGTCGTAGCCCTGCGGCAGTTCGCCGAACTGACCGTCGAACCGGTGGCCGCAGAGGTTGTCCTGCCCCGAGGCGCAGACGCAGTCGCGTCCCCAGTCGCGCATGGAGCGGACGATCTTGTTGAGCAGCGGGTCGTTCGTATAGACCGCGCCGCCCTCGCCCATCGTCATATGATGCGGCGGATAGAAGCTCGACGTGCCGAGATCGCCGACCGTCCCGGTGAAATACGTCTTGCCGTCCAGCGTATAGCGGGAGCCCAGCGCGTCGCAGTTGTCCTCGACGAGCCATAAACCGTGCTTATCGCAGAACGCCTTGACCGCCTTCAGGTCGAAGGGATTGCCGAGCGTATGGGCGATCATGACCGCCTTCGTCTTTTCCGAAAACGCGTCCTCGAGCTTCGCGACGTCGATATTGTACTGCGGGATCGTCACGTCGACGAACACCGGCACCGCGCCGTATTGCAGGATCGGCGTGACCGTCGTCGGGAAGCCCGCAGCCACGGTGATGACCTCGTCCCCGCGAAAAATGCGGCGGTCGCCGAGAAGCGGCGAGGTCAGCGCGGCGAACGCCAACAGGTTCGCGCTCGAGCCGGAGTTCACCAGCGAGCAGAACCGCACGCCGAGATATTTCGCGAATTCCTTCTCGAATTTCGCGGTATATCTGCCGGCGGTCAGCCAGAATTCCAGCGCGGAATCCACAAGGTTCGTCATCTCGTCGCTGTCGTACACGCGCGAGGCGTAGGGGATGCGGTCCCCCGTTTCGTACTCTTTCTTTTTGTGATACGTGTCGCAGTATGCCCTGACTTTTTCAAGTATTTCGGCACGCGCTTCCTGTTCGGTCATGGTTTTGTCCCTCGCTGTAATTGGAGATCTGAAACTTAAGACTTGAGGCTGAAGGCTGAAGGCTAAAGACTTAAGACCTGACTTTCAGTTTTCATTTTCTGTCTATGGTCTTCCGTCTTTAATCTTCGGTCTTTTAGTCTTTCGTCTTTAGTCTTTCGTCTTTGGTCTTTCGTCTTTGGTCTTAAAAAACTCCCCGATCTGCTTCTCCGCCGCTTTTGCGGTATCCCCGCCGGCGGCGTAGATCTTCGACCATTCGACGGTCTTTTCCACCGCCTGACGGGCGGTCCAGCGCGGCTGCCAGCCGAACGTGGTTCTGGCGAGCGAGCAGTCGAGCTTCAGGAAATTCGCCTCGTGCGGACCGTTTTTATTGACCGCCTCGAAGGTCTGCCCCTCACCCCAGGTCTCACAGAAGATCCCCGCAAGCTCGCCTGTCGTGAGACAGTCGCTGTCGTTGGGGCCGACGTTGTAATAGCCCTGCTTCGACGGGTCCTCATATTGCGCCGCGGCGATCGTGAGATACACCGAGAGCGGCTCGAGAACGTGCTGATATGGGCGCACGGAATTCGGGTTGCGCACACTGATCGGCTGTTTTGCGATCGCGGCGCGCACGCAGTCGGGAATAATGCGGTTCGCGGCAAAATCGCCGCCGCCGATCACGTTGCCCGCGCGGGCGGTCGAGACCGCGACGCCCTTCCCGTCGAAGAACGAACATTTATAGCTGTGCGTGACCAGCTCCGAGCAGGACTTGGAATTCGAGTAGGGATCGTAGCCGTCCAGCGGCTCGTTCTCGCGGTAGCCCCAGCACCATTCGTTATTCTGATAGACCTTGTCCGTCGTGATGTTCAGGACCGACTTCACCGTATCGCAAAGGCGCGCGCACTCGAGCACATTGACCGTGCCCATCACGTTCGTCTCGTAGGTATACCGCGGCTGCTCGTAGGACGTGATGACGATGGGCTGCGCGGCGAGATGCAGGACGATTTCGGGCTTTGCTTCGTCGAACACCTTTTTCAGCTTGTCGAAATCCCGGATATCGCCGATCACCGAGCGCATTTTGTCCTCGACGCCGATCATCGGGAACAGCGCCGGGTCCGTCGGCGGCTCGAGCGAATAGCCGGTCACGTCCGCGCCGGCCATCACAAGAATTTTCGACAGCCACGAGCCCTTGAAGCCGGTATGTCCGGTCACGAGGACTCTTTTTCCTTTATAAAACGCAAACAGATCCATCTTGCTCACCAGTTCTTCCACGGAGCCTCGCCGCTCGCCCAGAGGCGTTCAAGCAGCTCCTTATCGCGCATGGTATCCATCGGCTGCCAGAAGCCGGTGTGGCGGTAGGCGTTGAGCTGCCCCATCTTCGCCGCCTGCTCCAGCGGGTATTTCTCGAACACGGTCTTATCGCCCTCGATCAGATCGAAGATGCCCTGCTCCATGACCATGAAACCGCCGTTGATGCAGTCGCCGTCGTTGGTGTGCTTCTCGCGGAACTCGCGCACCGTGTCGCCGTCGTCGATATCCAGAACGCCGAAGCGCTGGGCGAGCTGGATCGCAGTCAGCGTCGCCATCTGCCCTTTCTCTTTATGGAAGGCGACAAGCTTGCCGATATCGATATCCGAAACGCCGTCGCCGTAGGTGAGCATGAAGGGCTCGCCGTCGAGATACGGCTGGATGCGTTTGACGCGGCCGCCGGTCATGGTGTTCAGGCCCGTATCGACCACGGTCACCCGCCACGGCTCGGAATGCTCGTTATGCACGCGGATCTCGCCGCCGTTGGAGAAATCGAAGGTGATGTCGCTGCTGTGCAGATAGTAATTCGCGAAGAACGACTTGATGACCTGCTGCTTATACCCCGCGCAAATGATAAAATCATTATATCCGTATTCGGAATAATGCTTCATGATATGCCAGAGGATCGGCATGCCGCCGATCTCGATCATGGGCTTCGGGCGAAGATGGCTTTCCTCGCTGATCCGGGTGCCGAAGCCTCCCGCAAGAATTACGACTTTCATTGTTCGTCCGCCTTTCTTTTGTTTATTGTGATCGTTATGTCGTGAAATCGTGAGATCGTGAAGTCGTGAAGTCGTTTTTCGGCCTACGGTCTGCAGTCAACGGTCGACAGCTCAAAATCCGTACCGATTGCCGACTGCCGAATGCCGATCGCCGATTGCTGATTTAACACATTTCACTGTCCGCTGTTCATATTTTACTTTTCACTGTTCACTTTTCACAGCGGCGAAGCCGCGGATCTCCGCTCTCCGCTCTCCGAACTCCGCTCTCTCCTACGCCTCGGGACTCGTGACTCGGGACTTATCTATACACCGCGACGTAGATCCGCTTCCCGACAAAATCATAAATGATGACGGTCTGCGCGTCTTCCCCGGCGTTCCGGTACGCCGCGACGATTTTTTCGCTGTCGCGCTGCACCGTCACCCGCGTAAAGCCGCACTGCTCGAGATAATTCAGATACGTGTTGAACCGCACAAGATCCGTCATATCGTCGAGCGCGGGATACGTATAGGTGATATATTCCAGATAAAAATTCGCCTCGAGCGCGCTCACGCCCGTGCAGCCGGTATAGTCGGGCACCTTGCTGTCGGGATAATAGCTCTTCGGCTCGCGCTTCGTAAAATTGACGGTAAACTCCGCGTTCAATCCCTGCCACGAGACCGTGAACGTCTGTTTCCCCGCGGTCAGCGAGGTCATGGATTCGGGATAAACGGTATAGCCGGAAGGCACGATCGCGCTGCGCGCGTCCGAATAGACGGCGACCACGCGGATCGCCCCCTCGTCGAGCGTCGTTCCCGCCTCGGGATCGTCGCCGGTATAGTAAACGTAGATCTCGACGGGGACAGACGCGTCGGAAACGCTGCCGATCGGGTTTTCGAGCCCTTCGAGCCGCGCCGCCGCCCGCAGGATCCGTCTTGCGTCGGAGGAATTGACTTTCCCGGAAAGGTCGACGTCCGCCGCGGCGAAGGACACCGCGCCGAGCTTATCGAGCGCGGAGGCGTGGCGCAGCGCAAGACGCGCGTCCGCCGTGGAGACCCTGCCGTCGCCGTTCACGTCGCCGAACACGGACATGAAGCCCATGTCGACGATCGCGTCGTTTTCAAACAGGCAGATCAGCGCGCCGGAATACACCGTCGCGTAAGCGTCGGTGATCAGCTCCTTATCGCCCATATCCACGAAACCGATCCGCTCGGGCTGCCGGAACAGGCGGGGAACGCCCGCAAAGGTCTCGCCCACGGTGAAGCCGGAAAAGATCTTCACAGAGTTATAATTTGATACCGTTACGGAATCGGCGCCTTCCGCAAGCGTCAGCGCGTCCTCCGCCGCCGAAACGACGGGATGCGGGAACGCAAAAATCAGAGCCGCCGCAAAAAACGCGGCGAACCGCAGCGCCGTTTTCATGGATATCGACCTCCGTAATCAAAAAAACGAAATGCGGCACAAAAACCTATATATTATTATACATAGTAATTGTAACCGTTTCGGCGCGGATTGTCAAGATGCAAAAACAGGCGTCGTCGTCCGACGCCCGGGAAGACGCCCGCACGTGAGAAAAACGGTCCTCGCGGATCGTCGCGGAAGCGGGACGAATTCGGGTTTGTCGAGGTCTTTG
>JAFRTA010000353.1 GCA_017427315.1 Clostridia bacterium | reverse complement strand
GTAGGGGGAGTTTTTGCCGCCCGTATACCACACGCCGCATTTGTCGAGCGCGTCGGTCAGCGTTTTCGCGTTTTGTTTATAAAGAGCGATCTGTTCGCGGATCTGCTTTTGTCCCTCCGGCGTGAACACTGCCGCGCCGCCGCGCTGCAGGATATAGGAAACGCCGTTCGTTTTCGTCGTGCGGTTGCGCACCCACATCGCGTTCAGATTCATCCCCTCGCGTTCCAGCTCCTTCGGGATCACGGTATAACCGAGCCGCGTGCCGGTGAAGCCCGCGGATTTCGAGAGCGAGCAGATCTCGATCGCGCAGGTACGTGCGCCGTCAAGCTCATAAATGCTGTGCGGGAGCGCGTCGTCCGAGATATACGCCTCGTACGCGGCGTCGAATAAGATCACCGCGCCGGTGCGGTTCGCGTGATCGACCCATTCCTGAAGCTGCGCGCGGCCGAACACCGCGCCGGTCGGATTGTTCGGCGAGCAGAGATAGATCAGCGCCGCATCCGCGTTCTTTGGGGGAGAGGGCAGAAAGCCGTTTTCCGCGCCTGACGGCAGATGTATGATCCTTCGTCCCGCGATCACGCTCGCGTCGACGTAGGCGGGATAGGCGGGCTCGATCACGAGCGCCGCGTTATCGCGGTCGAACAGGTCGAGGATATCGCCGAGCTCGTCGCTCGCGCCGGAGGAGACGAAGACCTCGTCCGCAGACAGACTGACGCCGCGCGCCGCATAGTGCGCTGCGATCGCCTCCCGCAGAAACGGTGCGCCGCACTCCGGCTGATAGCCATGAAAGGTTTCACGCGCCCCCTGCTCGTCCACTGCCTTATGCAGGGCTTCGATCACGGCGGGGCAGAGCGGCTGCGTCACGTCGCCGATGCCGAGGCGGTAAAGCCTCTGTTCCGGGTGTGCGGCGAGATACGCCTTTGTTTTTTCGGCGATCCGCGCAAAAAGGTAAGAATCCTTCAGCTCGGCGTAATGTGCGTTCGGCTTCATCATAATATGACCTCTCCTTCATATACGGTGCAGGCGGGTCCCGTCATCAGGAGCTGCCCGTCCTTGCCGACGAAGATCTCAAGTATTCCTCCGTCGAGCACGACCGAGATCTTTGCTCCTTCTTTGCAGATCCCTTTCGCGACCGCCGCCGCGGCGACGGCGCAGGAGCCGGTGCCGCACGCCATCGTGACGCCGCTACCGCGCTCCCATACGCGCATGCGCAGCCGCGTTTCGGAAAGGACCTGTACGAATTCCACATTGATCCCGTCCGGAAAATCCGGGTGCTTCTCGATCTCGGGACCGCGCGTTTCAAGCGGCGCGTGCTCCGCGTCGTCGACGAACAGGACGGCGTGCGGGTTGCCGACGCTGACGAACGTATAGTCGAGTTCCCCGTCGCCGAGCGTCAGAACGCGGCCGGTCTCCACCTCGGCAAATCCCATATCGACCGTCACGTCGGTGACCTTGCCCTCCGATGTGCGCAGATACAGCGTTTTGATCCCCGAAAGGGTTTCGATCTTCAGTTCCGTTTTGCGGGTATACCCCTTGTCGTAGACGTATTTGCCGACGCAGCGGATGCCGTTGCCGCACATCTTCGCCTCGCTGCCGTCCGCGTTGAAGATCCGCATTCTGAAATCCGCGGTTTCCGAGGGGGAGATAAAGATCATGCCGTCGGAACCCGCGCCGAAATGACGGTCGGAAAGCGTTTGGGATAAAAAGGCGATGTTCTCGGGCGCCTCGCCGTAAACGTAAAGATAATCGTTCCCGAGGCCCTGCATTTTCGTAAAACGCATCGTTTATCTCTCCTTTGCTTCGGAATAGTTCAGCGCCGCGCCGATAAAGCCTTCGAACAGCGGATGCGGGCGGTTGGGGCGGCTCTTGAATTCGGGATGGTACTGCACGCCGACGAAGAACGGACGGTCCGAAAGCTCCACCGTTTCGACGAGAAGACCGTCGGGGGAGAGCCCGCCGAGCGTCAGTCCGCAGTCCTGCAGAATTTCGCGATAGTCGTTGTTGAATTCGTAGCGGTGGCGGTGACGCTCGCTGATCTCGGCCTTGCCGTAGCAGCGCTCCATCGTCGTGCCGGGCGCGATCCGGCAGGGATAAGCCCCCAGACGCAGCGTGCCGCCCTTGTCGATATCGTCGCTCTGCCCGGGCATGAAGTCGATGACCTTATGCCGGCACTGCTCGTCGAATTCGCCGGAGTTCGCGTCCGCGATCCCCGCGACGTTTCTTGCATATTCGATCACGGCGATCTGCATGCCCAGGCAGATCCCGAAATACGGGACGCGGTTCTCCCGCGCGTACTTCGCGGTGAGGATCATGCCCTCGATGCCGCGGCTGCCGAAGCCGCCCGGCACGATGATGCCGTCGAGCATGCAGAGCGTATCGCGATAATTCTCCGCGGTGATCTCCTCGGAATCGATCCAGTGGATATTGATGTGCGAATCATGATAGTATCCCGCGTGGCGCAGCGCCTCCGCGACGGAGAGATACGCGTCGTGCAGCCCGACATATTTCCCGACAAGCCCGATCTCGACGCTGCGGTGGCGGGCTTTTATTTTTTCCACCATGCGGCTCCACTCGGCAAGATCCGGCGCGGGCGCGTCCAGTCCCAGCTCGCGGCAGACCACGTCGGAGAAATGTGAGTTTTCGAGCATCAGCGGCGCTTCGTAGAGATACCGCAGGGTGATGTTCTCGATCACGCAGTCTGGCTTGACGTTGCAGAACAGCGAGATCTTGCGGAAGATCGACTCCTCCAGCGGCTCGTCGCAGCGCAGGACGATGATGTTCGGGTTCACGCCCATGCCCTGCAGCTCCTTGACGGAGTGCTGCGTCGGCTTTGATTTATGTTCTTCGGAGCCGTGCAGGTAGGGCACAAGGGTCACGTGGATGAACAGGCTGTTCTCCCTGCCGACCTCCAGCGAGATCTGCCGCACCGCCTCGATAAAGGGCTGCGACTCGATATCGCCGATGGTGCCGCCGATCTCGGTGATGACCACGTCCGCGTTCGTCTTTTTGCCGACGCGGTAGACGAATTCCTTGATCTCGTTCGTGATGTGCGGGATCACCTGCACCGTGGAACCGAGAT
>JAFRTA010000352.1 GCA_017427315.1 Clostridia bacterium | reverse complement strand
GCTCATCAGCGATATGGATATCGTCAAGAGCATCTGCGCCCTGCTTGCCCGCGGCGCGCTGGTCAGCGGCGTCGTGATCATCTGCTTCCTCACGCCCGTTCTTCTGACGTGCGAAAAGTTCATTGCAAAAACCTCGTCCGGCTGGCCGACGGGAAAGCACAAAATGAAAACGCCGGATATATCGAAAGGAGATCTTCTCAATGAATAAACGAGTCACGGAACGAATTGTCTGCGCGCTGCTGTCTGCCGCGCTGATGCTCGGTTTGTTTTCCTCCTGTAAAAAGACCGGACAGACCGGTACGGAAGGAACGACCGCCGCGCCGGAGGAAACGACCGCGCCGCAGGTCAGATATACCGATGCGCCCGGCTCGGTCAAAAAATCCGAGACGGTCTACGTAAATCTCGACAAGAGCGGGAAGCCCGCGTCTATCGTCGTTTCCGACTGGCTTCACACGGATAAAGCGTGCGTCCGCGTTGACGATAAAAGCGATTCAAAGAATATCGTCAACGTAAAGGGTCTTGAAACGCCCGAACGCAACGGCGAAGACCTGATCTGGCACATGTCTTCGACGGACCTTTATTACCGCGGGTTCAGCGATAAACAGCTCCCGGTCGAGATCGCGCTTTCTTATACGCTCGACGGAAAGGAGATATCACCCGAAGAGCTCCCCGGAAAAAGCGGCGACCTGAAAATCGACATCGCGCTGCAAAACAACGTAAGCCGCGAGGTAGAGATCGACGGCGTGAAAGAAACCATCTACTGTCCGTTTATCGTTATCGGCGGCGCGCTTTATCCGGATTCCACGTTTTCCGGCGTTTCCGTCGAAGGCGGACGCGTGCTCTCCGACGGCGCGAAACAGGCCGCGCTTTTTGTCAGCGTACCCGGGATGCGCGCAAGTCTCGGCCTTGACGAGATGAGCGTTTCCGACCTTTACGGTTTTTCCTTCCCGGACGGTTTCTCCGTCAGCGCGCACGTGACGAACTGCAATATCGGCAATATGTATTTTGCGGTACTGCCCCTCTCCGCGCTCGGTTACGGCAATGTGATCACAGAGGATATGGCGGAGCTGGAAAAAACGCTGAAACAGCTCACCGAAACAATAAACTCCGTTTATGAAATGAACATCGGCAGGATTCTCGGCATCCTGACGGGCAACAGCGACAACATCACTTCTCTGATTGACGCGGTCAGGGACGCCGCCGGCCTTTACAACGAAAACAAACAGCTTCTCGCCGCGCTTTCGGAATTCATCACCCCGGAAAACGCGAACGCCGTTTCCGCGCTGATAGAGGATCTGAAGGGCGTCGATCTTGTTTCCGTCGCCTCGGTCCTGACCGATCCGTCGGTCAAGGCGCTGATTGACAATGTAAACGGGACGGACCTTTCAAAATACAAAGAGCTGATTTCGAATCCTCTGTTCGGCGCGCTTTTCTCGGACCTGAGCGGTATTCTGCAGAATGCGAACGAAGCGCTGCCCGCGCTTGAAAAATTCACACAGAGCCTTTCCGACGGCAGTATGCAGAAGCTGATGGACGATCTGAACGCGCTCCTGCCGGCGTTTCAGGGGCTCGGCGCAAAAATGGAAGAGCCCGAGGTCAAAGCCTGCGTCGACAGATTGCCCGAAACGGTAACGAAGCTCGCCGCAATCATCGATAAAATCTCACAGAACAAAGAATTGATAGACGCGCTTTCACAGCTCGCGACAGAAGAAAACATCGATAAAATCTCTCACCTGATGAACGGCTTTGACGCAGACGACGCGGCGGTTCTTTTCGGCATTGCGGACGTGACCGCCGAGCTCGCGGCGAAACTGCTTCCCCGCGTGAAAAGCTTTCTGGAACTCGGCAGAAGCTATACCGTTTTTTCCGAGGCCCCCGAAAACATGGCGACTGCCGTGATGTTCGTTTACCAGACGCCCGGATTCTGATTGCCCGCCGCTTATTTTATACACATCGGGTCAATTCAGTCCTTTACTTTTTCGCAACGTTATTGTATACTGAATCATAAGGTATTTTAACGTATCCTAACAAAAGAATAAACGATTCAGGAGGACAAAAATGAGCAACGGTTACGCAATCAGCAATTGGCAGGACGCGGGCGCGATCTATAAAAAGCTTGCAAACCTTACAAATCAGCCCATCTACAGCATTTCCGACGACGAGCTGAAAAGAGTTCTGGAGCATTTCGACACCAAATGCGCGAAATCGAAGGAGATCACCACCGAGGCGAAGCAGTTCATTCCCGGCGGCGTACAGCACAATCTTGCGTTCAATTTCCCCTTCCCGATCTGCATCGAGAAAGCGGAGGGCGCTTATCTTTACGACAGAGACGGCAACGAGTACATCGATTTTCTGCAGGCGGGCGGCCCCACCATTCTGGGCAGCAACTATAAGCCGGTGCGCGATAAGGTGATCGAGCTGCTCAACACCTGCGGTCCCGTTACGGGTCTGTTCCACGAGGGTGAGCTGCTTCTGGCGAAAGAGATCAACAAGCATATGCCCAACGTTGAGATGTTCCGTATGCTCGGCTCGGGCACCGAAGCGGTCATGGCGGCGATCCGCGTCGCCCGCAACGCGACCAAAGCGAAGCGCATCATCAAGGTCGGCGGCGCGTACCACGGCTGGAGCGACCAGATGGTCTACGGCCTGAAGATCCCCGGCTCCAGACAGTTCCTTGAATCCCACGGCATTCCGCATTCCTGCTACAGCACCACCGACGAGGTCCGTCCGAACGATCTCGACATGCTCGAGAAAATGCTCAAGCGCAACCGTATGCGCGGCGGCACGGCGGCTGTCATCGTCGAGCCGGTCGGTCCCGAGAGCGGAACCCGTCCGATCGATTTCGATTACAACAAGGGCGTCCGCCGTCTTTGCAATAAATACGGCTGCCTGTTCATCTTCGACGAGGTCGTCACCGGCTTCCGCGTGGGTCTCGGCGGTGCGCAGGGCTATTTCGACGTCGTGCCGGATCTCACGATTTTCGGCAAGGTCGTCGCGGGCGGCTACCCGGCGGCTGGCGGCGTCGGCGGCAAGAAGGAGTTCGTCAGCGGTATGGCTGCGGGCGTCGGCACGATGATGAAGCGCGCTTACGTCGGCGGCACGCTCGCCGCGAACCCGCTTTCCTCCTACGCGGGCTACTGCGCCATTCAGGAGATCGAGAAGACCGACGCCTGCGTCAAGGCCGGTCAGGCGGGCGACAGGCTCACCGCCGGCCTGCAGCAGCTTGTCGACAAATACGCGCTGCCGTTCGTGGTATACAACCAGGGTTCGATCGTCCACCTCGAATGCACCGGCGCAATGAGCTTCGATTTCAGCTCGATGTACGTGCTCGGCTCGGTCATCCCGCTGCTCAAGGCGAAGCCCGAAATGCTGCGCCGCAAGGTCGCGATGGAAGAGATGGGCGCGGCGTATATGGCGCACGGCATCGTGACGCTCGCCGGCAGCCGCCTTTACACCTCGCTTGCGGATACGGACGAGGTCATCGACGAAGCGCTCAACCGCTTTGAGGACGTGTTCAAAAACGTTACCGTCTGCACGAGAAACCTGGATAAATAAATATTGTCAGAAAGAAAAAGGCGCGGAATCTCGCGCCTTTTTTCGGAGATGTATCATGGACCGTAAAATCAATATTCTGCACGGGACGGACTGGTGGACGGATTGCGACGATATCGCCGCGCTGCGAGTTCTCTGCAGAGCGCATCTTGCGAATAAAATCAATCTCTTATGCGTCGGCGTCGATTCCGTAATGGAGGATTCCGCGCCGTCGGTGAGCGCGTTTCTCGAGAACGAGAACGTGCGCGTGCCGATCGGCGTCGACCGCGAAGCCGTGCGCGACGGGAAGGGCTGCAAATATCAGCACGTTCTCGCGCAGTACCCGCACCGCGTTTGCTCCAACGACGCTTGCGAGGAAGCATGGATCCTGTATCGGAAGACGCTCGCCAGCCTCGACGGGAAAGCCGATATCACGGAAGTCGGTTTCCCGCAGATCATCATGCAGCTTCTCAGGAGCGGCCCGGACGCGTATTCCCCTTTGACGGGAATCGAGCTCGTGAAACAAAAAGTCAACCGTATCTGGCTCATGGCCGGCCGATGGGACGAATCCCCCGGAAGCGAATACAATCTGACGGCTTATCCGGAATGCCGTGAGGCCGGACATTATATCTGCGAGCACTCCCCCGTGCCGCTCGTTTTTCTCGGCTACGAGGTAGGGCTCAACGTCATCACGGGCAACCGTCTTGCGGACGGGGACCTGTTAAAGATTGCGTTTACGGCGCACGGCTCGCCGAACGGCAGACATTCCTGGGACCCCATGCTCACGGCGGCTGCGGTTGCGCAGGATCTTACCGCGGCGGGTTACCGGGCAGTCTTCGGGAAAGCGCACGTCGACCCCCTTACCGGAAAGAACACCTTTACCCCGGGCAACGGCACGCACTGCTATCTTGTAAAAACGCAACCGGATTCGTTTTATTCGGACCGCATCAACGAGACAATCTCTTCGGCGCCGTAAACGCCGGACGCCGCCTATTCCGCACCGATGAGCCCCGGCGAACCGAGCACGGCTTTTCCGCATCTCTTCATTCCGCCGTTCGGGACAGACGGTTCCTGCGGAATGCAGACGTGGCGCTGCGTCGGAACGCTCGTCAGAACCAATACGTCTCCCGCCGAAAGAGCGGAACAATCCAGAACCGTTTCTCTGCCGAGAACGGTTCTTTTTATTTCGACGCCGGCGAATTCTCCGCCGGCATGAGAAACGTATGCGTACAGAGCCGTTCCCGAGCAATGGGAAGGCAGCGAAATATAACAGTCTTCCCCGCGCAGGCTCTCGACCGTGACGACGAACCCTTCCGCCGAGAATTCGGCGCCGACGGCAAATCCGCCTTCCGCAAACAGACGGAAAGCGACCGGCAGCTTCGGCGCCGCGGGCAAAATCCGGATCACGCCTTCATGACTCTGCAGCAGTCCTTCCAGCAGCGCTTCGGCGACGATCGGTTCCGTTTCGAAATCGAAATGCACGAAATCGTCCGAACGGAGAAGGTATTTTTTCTCCGTCTCGTAATTCTCCACCGGATAAAACGCAGGGGCGTCGCCCATCAGCGTTCCGACCTCGCCTCCTTCGGCGTTGAACCCGTTCGGGAAGCCCTGATAATTCGACAGCATCGCGCGGAGCGTTTCGTAAATCAGGCCGCCCTCCCCCATGCGGGCAAGAAAGATCGGCAGCATGTTCCAATGACCGGTCTGTTCTCCCGACGGATGCAGCATGAGCTGGTTGTAGTTCAGGTCCCAGAGCGGCGTATCCCTGTCCTTCAGACCGACAAGCCCCGCGGGATACAGGCCGCACAGCTCTGCGTCCGGGAACGCGTCGATTTGCGATTCGCACGAGGGGTCGCCGAAGCTCTTTCGCACGGGAACGCCGTCTTTTATGCCGACCGCGAAGATCCTGCCGTCCCCCAACGGTTTTCTTCCCCTGCCGACGCCGAAAGCGAACGTACCGCCCTCGACGTCCGTTCCTTCTTCAAGAACCGGCGTGACCGGCTCGGCGAGATGTTCCAGCACGTCGCGCATCTTTTCCGCCGTCTCCTGTTCCGCATATGGCAGATACGCTGGGAACAGCGCGCGAATCGCCGTCAGATCCGTTATCGTATCGTCCGCGGTCTCATTGCCTTCATAAGCGGAAGCGCCGCGGATATGATACAGACCGTCCTTCCCGCGCCGCAGAAAATCGAGATAATACTCCGTCGCCCCGCGCAGGAACGGAAGCGCAGTGCTTTTCAGGAACGCTTCGTCCCCCGTAAAACGGTAATGGCGAAGCATCTGCAGCGCGCAAAGCGCAGCTACGGTGTTGTTTTCTCGGTGGTATTCCGCGCCGCGCCCGTAACGGTCCGTCACGTCGTGCAGGAATATCCCGTTTTTGCCCTTGACCTCCTTTGCGAACCGTCGGTTGACGCCGATTCCGTTCCGGCGGAGAGCATACCAGCACTCCGCAAGCTCGCCGTGGCCCGCGGTATCGAGCGGCGCATACAGATGCTGTTCGTTGTAATGGAAATAATAGTTCCACGGTACGAAATCGTGATAAAAGCCCCAAAGCCCGTTCGTGAAATGGGGCGGGTACGCGCCGCGGCTCTCGCTGTTCATATAATACAAATATAAATAATAAACGTTTTCAAGATAATCGTCGGGAATCGCGAGATAAGACTTCTCCCAAAAGGACTTCCACGCCGCGGCGTGTTCTTCGTAAAGCGCGTTTTCCCCTTTGCGGACGGCTTCGTTCAGCGCGCGTTCGCATTCGTTTTTCGCTTCCTCGGCCGTTTGCCCGGTTTTAATCGTCCAGAAAAGCGTTAAATCCTGTCGTTCGGCTTCCGGGAGCTTCATTTGCGCGCAGTGCGTATTGACGGCGCGGGAGCTTACGCCGGAAGGATATACGATACGCAGCCCGAGGCAGAATTTCGTCGGGTCAAGCTTCTGCGTGATATACAGAGAATCGTTCTCTGCAAAGGCAGCCGTCCCGTCAAGGCCTGTTTCGGGGACGAATTTCTGTTTCCAATACCAATGCCAGAGCGTACGGCTGCCAAAGCGCGAAAGGCGCAGCTCCGGCGCTTCCTTCTCTGAAAACTGCCCGTGAAAAGAGAGGACGGAAACGCCGTTCCCCGAAAATGCGCGCGCGCGTAAGGCGCCGAACGGCGTTTCGCAGTCGAGCAGAGCCGAAGCGTCCGCAAGACGCAGTCTCGCGCAGAACTTTGTTTGATAGAGATATTCGAAAACCGGCGCGTGAAAACGCAGAGAAATCTCGCCGCCGTGCTTGACGCAGGTCAGCTCCTCCTCGTGGCCGGAGCAATATACCGCGTCGTTCCATGTTACGCCGCACGGTGCATCCTGCCAAAGGTCGCATTTGTTGATATGGATCCGGAGCGCGTCTTTCTCGAGCCACAGCAGCGAGCCCGTGTCGCCGTCTCCTATCGGCAGCCCGGCGGTCGGACGGTTATCGGGCGTGCCGAAGAACAAATCGTGCCGCGGCAGCCTATCCGCCGTACGGGAACTCCATTGTTTCGTTTTGCAGTCAAACAACGTATTCATAAAACATCTTCCCTACAAATAATGCAGATTCGGAGAGACGCCGACGCCTCTCCGAACCGTTGCTGTGTTATTCCGTGCGAAGCGCTTCGACGGGGTCCTTGTTCGCGGCCATGCGAGACGGTATCAGCCCTGCGATAAAGGTCATGAAAACACTCACGCCGACAAGCGAAGCGGCGTTGCCGAAGCTCAATACCGCGCCGATGTTCACGCCCGTCAGGTGATGCAGCAGCAGATTGATCGGTATTTCCAGAAGGCCCGTCGTCAGGATGCCGACCATTCCCGCGGTAAAACCGATGATTACGGTCTCCGCATTGAACACATTGGAAATATCCCGCTTCGATGCGCCGATACTGCGCAGGATACCGATTTCTTTCGTGCGTTCGATGACGGAAACGTAGGTGATGATGCCGATCATGAAAGAGGATACGACCAGAGATATCGCAACGAAAATGATAAGCGTATAGGTGACGATATCAATGACCTGCGTCGCAAGATTCATCACAATGCCGATATAGTCGGTGCAGTTGATGGTCAGCTCCTCGTGTCCTTCTTCCGTTACGCTGTCGTTATAGTATTCGATCATTTCGTTGACCTGCGTTTTGGTCTCGAAATCCAGGGGATACAGGAAAATCGAGGTCGGCGCGTCAAGATCCGCATACCCGATGGTTTGGAAGGTGTTTTCCAGCGTCCGGTCTTCACTTATCGTGTCGATATACGCCTGTTTCATCGCGATGACCTGTTCGTCGGTAAGATACCCCTCCATGAGCTTTTTCTGCAGGTCGGTGATATCCGAAAAATCAAACAGGGTCGCCAGATCCATGATATTTATCTGGGACAGGTCGATATCTTCGACCATAGACAGAAACGGCGTGATATCAAGCTTGTTGAAATTTATCTGCGTCAGGTCGATATCCGCAAGATCGAAATCGTTCACGCTCAAATTAAAGAATTCGCCGCCCGTGAGCACGTCCGTCGACGTATCCGCAAGCTGCTGTTTGACGACCTCGGAATTGTGGTTGGTCTCGATCGCGTATTCCATCAGCCCGGCGGTATATCCGATATATCCGGTGCCGACGGACAGCACGTTGTCCTTCGCGGGCTTGATGACGCCGACGATGGAGATATCAACGCCGTTCTCCATAATGCTGTTGATATAGATCGGATTATTGCGCATGCTCGACCATAAACCGGTCTCTTCATCCTTTACCATGTAGTCGCTGTTGAGAAGCAGTTTATATTTCAGGTTCAGGATCTCGTCGAAGGTATATCTCGTCTGATCGGTTTTCAGTCCGCTGCCCGCAAGCGCGCTCATCAGGTCCGACGTCATGGTGCTCTGGTCCTTCAATCCGAGCGCGTATGCCATGATCTCGTTGATTTCGTTATTGCCGTCGACGATCAGCACGACCTCATTGTAGCTCTGCGGCATCCTGCCGCTGACGATATCGTAATGCTCGAGAATCGTTTCGTTGTCGCCGACGAGCTGTTTCCACAGATTCGTATAGGAATCGAGATCCATAAAGCCTTCAAAGCCAGCCATCTGCTCCTCGACGTTCATCTGATCCATCATAGTGGACGGATTCACCTGGATGTTCGTCCCCGTATCGACGCGGTATATGTTCAGGTCCACGCCGTAATTGAACTGCACGTCGTAACACAGGGAATAAAAGCGGTCGGCGTTGTCGTCGATATATTTTTTGAAGCTTTTCAGATTGTTCGACGAGGACTGCGCGATGAAAGTGTTCAGCATCGTCGAGAAGGATTGATTGACGTAAACCGCGTCTTCGGTATCGTGATCGACGCCCAGAAGAGGATTCAGGCCGAGCGCCGTTTCGAGCAGCGAATCGGTATCGGTCGCTTCCTTTTCGACGGACATGGGGAACAAAAGCAGCGCGTCGCTTTCGATTTTTGCGATATAATTGTTGATGCCGTTGGACAGCGCGAGAATCAGCGCGATGCCGATGATGCCGATGCTGCCGGCGACTGCGACGAGAACCGTGCGCCCTTTTTTCGTAATCAGGTTCCGTATGCTCAGGGAAAACGCCGTGAACATGGACATTGAGGGCTTTTTGCCCTTCGCGAGTTCCTCAAGCTCCTTTTTCTTTTCGAGACGGTAATCCTCTTTTTCGGGATAGAACGGGTTGGTGTCGTGCACAATCTGTCCGTCGAGACAACTGACAATCCGGTTCGCATATTTATGCGCAAGGTCCGGATTATGCGTGACCATGATAATGAGCTTATCTTCGGAAATCTCGCGCAGAAGCTCCATGATCTGCACGCTCGTCTCGCTGTCGAGCGCGCCGGTCGGTTCGTCGGCAAGTATGATATCGGGATCGTTTATCAGTGCGCGCGCGATCGCCACGCGCTGCATCTGACCGCCGGACATCTGCGACGGACGCTTGTTTATCTGCTCCCCGAGGCCGACGCGTTCCAGCGCCCTGACCGCACGCTCGCGGCGCTCCTTTTTCGTCACGCCGGAAAGCGTCAGCGCAAGCTCGACGTTCGCAAGCACCGTCTGATGCGGGATCAGATTATAGCTTTGGAACACGAATCCGACGGAATGATTGCGGTAAGTATCCCAGTCGTCGTCGCTGTAGGTTTTGGTTGACTTTCCGTTGATCACAAGGTCGCCGCTGGTATACTGGTCGAGGCCGCCTATCAGATTCAGCATCGTGGTCTTGCCGCAGCCGGAGGGGCCGAGTATCGCAACGAATTCGCTTTCGCGGAAGCTGACGCTGATATCCTTAAGCGCACGGACCTTGGAATCGCCGGCCTCGTAATCCTTGACGATATTTTTAAGCACCAACATCGCGATCCCTCCTTTCTTTTCTCCTTCTGAGTCTGTAAACCATATCCGATATATTCTTGCGCTCGATAATCAGCACCACGCCGACGAGCACGACCGTGACGGCAGCTTTCACCACGGGCTTGACGACGTCCGCCGTCGTTTTCTTCTCTTTGAAAATGACCGTCGGGATATACTCCGCACCGGTCGTGACCTCGAGCGTTGCGCGTTCGCGGAAAAACAGTTTATAAAGCCATTCGATTGTTTCATCGACCGTCATTTCACCGAATTCGCCGCCGATACCGCCCGCGAACTGTGAGAACATCGGGTTGCCGCCCGCGCCTGCGCCGCTCATCATTCCGCTCAACGCGTCTGCGTTTGCGGGGTCCTTCAGCGCGGTCACGACGTAACGCAGCACCGTGACGATCATCGCCGCGCCGTCCGCCTCAACGGTATCGATCTGGACCGGCGCGCCGAGATAGGTCCGTTTGCTCTGTTTTTTCACAAGCGTTCCGAGAGACGCAAGCTTCGCAAGCTCGGGCTTTGCCAGCTTCAGGGGCACATCGCTCTGCGATACCGTCTGCGCCAGCATATTCTCAAGCTCGCCGAGGATATCCGTTTTGCCGAGCGCGTCGAAATCGCCGAGTGCGGAGCCGATATCCACACCGAACTGCTCGCCGAGGTTTTTCAGCGGCGCGGTGAGATTGGCGACGCATTGAGCGATACCGCCGTTATTGATAAAGTACAGCGCGTTCGGCAAAATGCGCAGCAGCTCGTGCACCGGACGCTGCGCGATATCGTCGAGCAGCGTCAGGATCGGGTCGACAAGGTCCGTCAGAATCATGTCCGTCCCTTTTTCCGCAGCATACTGTTCGTAAGCCCTGATCGTGCCGGGGTCGCATCCGAGCGCTTCAAGCAGCGGGATCACCGCGGTATTGTAACCGTTTGAGCCGGGAATATGAATGCTGTCAAAAAGCGTAACGCTTCCGTTCGCAAGCAGCATTTCAAGCGCGGGCCGCAGCGGCCGGAGCACGCCGACCAGCGCCGTTCGGAAACCGCTGTGGCTGCCGTCGGTGAACCCCCAGTAAACGGACTCCACGCTTTCCCAGCTCGCGTAATGATAAAGCGTATTGCGCGCAGACGAAAAATTGCCGCCGGACAGTTCTTCCGCGAGCTGATACGGCGCGGCGGGGATGCCGATGACCGCAAGAAGCTGCCGCTGCTCCTCAAGAGCGCCGTACAGACCTTTTGCGAGGGCTGTCACGATTTCGTTCGTAAAAATCTTCTCGCGAAGCAGCTCGCCGACGGAATCGCGTTCGGTCAGGTCCGCAACGGCTTCGTCCAGAATTCCGTCGAGCTCTTCATATACTTTCTGGAAATTCTCTCTCGTCAGGTTCTGCGTAAAAGCCGCGGTACCCGGTGTGAAAGGAGCGGTGCTCCAGGCGAATTCCAAAGGCATCCCCTCGGTCACGGTCAGCAGGCGAATCAGTATTGCGAGAAGCTCGTCGGTGCTTTTCTGCGCCAGAGTTTCGACGAAGCCGCCTATCGCCCCGTCCGCTTCCACGCCGAAAGAGGCGGAAAGCTTTTCTCTGTTTTCCTTCAGCAGTTCGATCAACCACCGCATCAGCAGAATATAGGCGGAATTCTGGTCCCCCTTGCATTCCGCAAGAGCGTCAATATCGATCCGGGGAAGATCAAAGGATTCACCGTTCGAACGGACCGTCGCGCTCTCCAGCAGCTTCGGCAGGTTTTCACTGAAATCCATAGAATACTTGTTCGGGTCCTGCAGGAACATATAGAACGAGAGCATTTTCGTTCCCGAGAACAGATACCCGAAAGGACCGATACGCACGGAAATCGGCTCCGCAAGCGCCGTAACGGTATGCGCAAAACCGTCTCCGCGGAGATATTCCGCCGCGACCGGAAGAAGCCGGGTCAGCGTATTTGCCGGGGCGGCCGATATTTTATCTATCAGAGAAAGCAGCGAGGCGGCAATGTTGTAAATCATCGCGTTTTTATCTCCCGCCGCCTGATTCGCGAAATCCGCGTCAGAGATGATAATCGGGCACTCCAGCATCTGCAGAAGCGGCAGGATCGCCGAAGCATAGCCGTTGCCGCCGGTAAGCGTCAGGACCGACGCTTTGTATTCTCCGCCGCAGAAAAGCATATATAACACGTCGTTGAACGGAGCGAACATCGCGGCGAGCAGGTTCGCAAAATCCGTATCGTTCCGCACGCCCCAGGATACTCCCGTCAAATCAACGCCCTGCCACGTATCGCTTGCGGAAAGCGCCGCTGCGGCGTCGGAGTAAGCTGAAAGGCATTCCGCAAGACGCGCCGTGCTCACATCGAGGCCGAGACGGCTCAACGTTTCTTTCGATTCCTCGAGAGAAGTATAAGCGGACTGAAACACCTTCGTGATATTCCCGTCGGAATACAGCAGCATATTGACGATCTGCCGGACGGTTCGCCCGGTCAGCGCAGGCGCTGCGGAACGAATGAAATCATCGGTTTTCGAAATGCTTTCGGCAACCTGCTCCGCGGTCACGCCTTCGGGGACGGGAACGGCGGCATACGCCGAAAGAACCGACGACAGAAAAATCGTCAGCGACAGAATAACGGATAGAAGTTTCCCGACCGACCGTTTCATTCGGCGCATTCCTTTCAGAAATAAATATATTCTGATATTTTATTATATCATAAAATATTTGCTTCAGTCAACACGCAAACCGATTTTATGATATATTTTATGCGTAAAAGCGCAAAAAAACAGACCGTTTTATAAAAAACGGCCTGTTTTTGAACCGAGTTTCCGGATTTATCCGATCCCGTTTATCAGATTCAGATGTGTGACGTAAAAAGGCTTTACGTCTTTCGTTTTCAGAAGCTCGCCCTGAAGATACATATGGTCGCCGTATACGTCGGGGAAAACGTTCCATACGCCTGCTTCAATATTGTTTTTGTCAAAATCCCGATGCGGCTCGCCGAAGGGATAGCGCGCGGAAATCGTGTTCACCAGTCCGTCGTTCATCTGCCAGGACTCATCAAGATAGTACCCGCCCTCGGTTTCGCCGACGAACGCGCCCATTAAATCGGAGGACCGGTGAAACAGCGACTCCATATCTTTTTCAACGGGCGAATACGTTCCGTCCGCATTCTGCTTACAGCAGTAACAGGCGAAGGAAAAATAGTAAACGCCGGGAACGGCGGAAATCTTTTCGTTCAGCTCCAGCGCGCCGTCGACGGAAAGGTCGTACTGCGCGTAGTCTCTGATATCTCTGTTCGGGAACGGGTCTCTCGTGGCGACGGGGATCACCTGCGTCATCATGCCTTCAACATACTGTTTCGGGGTTTCTGCGGTCTCGGTTGTCTGCTTCGCGTCTATCGTCAGCGACGACGTGCCGTTATGGGGCGCGGCAAGACTCGTGACGCTGTAGATCCAGTCCGCTTTCCCGCCCGTGAAAAACGGCGAGATATCCGTTTCGTCTGTGACCGTGCGCTCCGTTTCGCTTCCGTCGGCCATCAGCTTCGTAAACAGCCGCACCGTCGCGCCGCCGAAAGAATGGCCGAGCAGGTTGATCTTATGCTCCGCGTCGAATTCCTTCAGAAGCGGGATACGGGAATAATCCTTCCCGAACCGGTCATGCCCGCAGCGCTCGCTGTGCTCCTTGCCGTAATCGACGCGCGTGCCGGTAAGCTGCGCGTATAGCTCGCAGGCTCTGTCCCACGCGGAGCCGATCGGCGCAACGGAAGCGGAATAACAGCGGAATCCCTGTTTGTTGAGGTATTTCATCAGGTCTCCGCCGAGCATTCCCCAATAGGGGACGGCCGTATTCTGGATATCGTAACTTCCCCAGCCGGAAAGTCCGTGCACGAAAACATAACTGTAATTCGTAACGGGCTCTTCCATGACGGAAGGTTTTTCGGGAAAAACTGCCTGCGTCAGAGACGAAAACAGCGCAAGAATCGCCATAATAAGCGCGATGATTTTACCTAACACGAAACGGTCATCTCCTTATATCATATTTATCGGTCGGGGCGGCGGATCAGTTACAGCAGGCTCTGCATGAACGCCCAGGATTCTTCCGTCGCCTTGAACGCGTCGCCGTCGACCCAGTCGCAGTCCTGTTCGTATGCGATATAGGGGATCTCCAGCTCGCAGGCTGCCTCGTAGCAGGCGCGCAGATCCACTCTGCCTTTGCCGAGGGAAACGAAACGGCGCATATCGTCGTTGTCGAACGTATAGTCCTTAAAATGGATGACCTTGACTCTGCCCTTCATTTTTTTCAGGACGGCAACGGGATCGACGCCTGCGAAATCGATCCAGCCGACGTCGGGGATAAAGCGGAACAGCGCGGGATCGGTCTTTTCCAGCAGCAGATCCATCATGCTGAACCTGCAGTCGTCCATGCGGTAGAATTCCGAGGCGTGGTTGTGGTATTGGAACGTCATCCCGGCGGCGGCAAGCTTCTCGGCGACCTTCTGCGCGCGGTTGATAAAATCCGTCACCTTCGCTTTGCTGCCGCGGCATTCGCCCGGCGCGCCGCCGAGTCCGATCGCGTCGCAGCCGATGATCTTATGGTGTTCGATCAGCCCGTCGGTATCGTTTTCCATCCAGGCGAAATCCTTGTGCGTGACGCAGACGCTGATGCCGTGCCTGTCGAGGATCTCCCGCTGCGTTTGGGCGGGAATATCGCCGATGCCGGAGATCTGAACGTCTCTGACGCCCATCGACTCGAGTCTTGCGAGCGTTTTATCGAAATCCTCCGCGGTCTGGATATGATCGCGCAGCGTATAAAGCTGGATTGCCATCGTCGGTCTGAACATAAGATAAGACTCCTTTTTTGTTTTTTATTATTCTATCAAACAGGCGGAAAAAATGCAATACGGTTCTCCTATTTTCTCACAAATCACATTGATTTCGTACCGCCGATATGATATGATTCTAACGAGGTGATCCCTTTATGGCAAAGAAATACGAATTCAAAACGGGAATGCTGCCGATGTACCTCGCGCTCTGGTCGGTGATCGCCGCGGGCAGCGTCGGCACATTTTATATGAAATTCGTGCATTACGATCCGGTCCTCTACTGCATCGGCGCGTCGATGACGGGGCTGTGTTTCGGGATGTATACCTATTTCTACCGCAAGGCGAAGGGGAAAAGCCATCCCGTGCGGGCCGCGCTGATCGCCGGCGGCGTTTTTATTGCGGCGTTATTCGCCGTGATGGTGACCGTTCATTCCGTAATCCTCAAAAACGAGTATCCGCTTATCGTCGGCGGCGCGATGACCGCTCTTCTCTCCGTCGTATTTCTCGTTTTTACGGTCCTGATCGCGGTCACGCTCCGGAAAAACGCGCTGAAGATCCTGATCCCGCTTCTTTGCGCCGCATTTTTCACGCCGCACCTGCTGACATGCGTCAGCCCGATGCTGCCGGAGCGTTTCGATCACCCGTTTGAGAATAAAATCGAAGAAACGAAGGGACTGAACAGCGTGTCAAAAGAAACCAGGCTGATCATAAACGCCGACGATTCCCACTGGTGGGGGTTCTGGAACCGTCTTGCCGAAGAAGGAAGATTCGACGACGACAGCCTGAACGAATACGTGCTGAACTATGCGGATTCCGGCGTCACGGACCTGCTGTTCAATATTTTCTGCCAGACCTCCGACGTGCCGACAGAGGTTTTCACCTTCCGCGGGGATCTTTACGGACAGACCGAGCAGCACGGAAATCCCGTGGATTACGGGAATTATTACGGGCTGAACGCATTTTACAATGAGCGGAAGATCGATATTTTCGCAAAATGGATCGAAAAATGCAGGGAAGTGAATATCCGGCCTTGGCTGACGCTGCGCATGAACGACTGTCACGATCCCGACGAAACGACGAGCCAGCTTCGCGGAGATATCTTCTATACCGCGGAAGAAAACGGCTGGACCGTCGGTGAGGAGTACGGTTATTTCCGTCATTGCTTCAACTATGCGATACCGCAGATCCGGGAATTGATGCTCGATTATACGCGCGAACAGCTTCTTCATTACGACGTATACGGTCTCGAGCTCGACTTCATGCGCGAGATCTGCTGTTTTGATTATATCAACGCCGATACGAACGAGATCGTCGGCATCATGAACGATTATATACGCGACACGTCGAAGATCGTCGCCGAAGCGGAGAAAAAATGGGGCCACGATATTCTGCTTTCCGTCCGTTTGATGCGGGATCTCGACCAGTGTTACGAATTCGGCTTCGACGCGCTCGCCTGGTGTGAAGAAAATCTCGTCGATTCGATCACCGTCACGCCGCGCTTCTCCTCCAACGACAGCGCGATGCCGATCGCCGACTGGAAGGCGAGATGCCCCGGCGTCGAGATCTGGGCGGGCGTCGAAACGCTCGTCAATACGAACGCGAAGGGCTGCTGCGCTTCCGCCGAGGTCGCGCGCGGTTACGGCGCGCAGTATCTCACCGCGGGCGCGGACGGACTGTATCTGTTCAACTATATGACCTCGCCTCCCGGTATCGGCGCGCGCGAGAAGGAGGTCTACGACACCTGCGGCAGCCTTGACGAGATCCTGAAACACGACCGCCGCCACATCGTGACATATCAGGATACCGCGCCGAAGGGCTGGGAGCCTTACGCTCCGCTGCCGCTGAAGGTGAAGAGCGGCGGGACCGCCGAGCTTGCCGTCGAAACGGGATATATCCCCGACGGCGCAAAGGTCTCCGTCTTCGTCGGCCTTGACAGGGAGCTTACGGACGCGGACGGGCTCACGCTGACCGTAAACGGAAAAGAATGCGCTCCCCCGGTCAGGGACGAGGTCTACGGCAGAAGCGAATCCGACGGCAGTGATACGCCGCAGGGTTACTGCAGTCGGGACTGCTTCATCTGCCGGTTCGACCTGAAGGATGCGAACGGCCTGCCGAATCTGCAGACGCTCACGTTTTCAAACTCCGGGAAAACGGTGAAGATCACGTATGCGGAGATCCGCGTGACGGTATAATACGTCCGCGAATGACGATTTTTTCCATACAAAAACGGCGGGCTTCGCAAAGCCCGTCGTGTTGTATTATTGTTTTGAAAGGAATCTATCTTTCAGCGAGCG
>JAFRTA010000351.1 GCA_017427315.1 Clostridia bacterium | reverse complement strand
TTTTCATTACCGCGCCGACGATTGTTTTTGCGGCGGCGGTTTTTCCTTTTTGATAATCCTCGGCGCATTTCGGGTTCTCTTTGACCGCCCGTTCAATCTCCCGCCGCAGCGTTCCGGGGTCGCGCAGAACCGCAAGGTTTTCGTTTTCGACCGTACGCGCCGGGTCGATCCCTTCGTCCCACATGCGCGCAAGAAGCGCTTTCGCCGTCGTGCTGTTGACCGTGCCGCCGCCGAACAGATCGCAGAGCGCCGCCATATTCTCCGGCGGGATCGGACAGGCGAAATCATCCGCCGCGCAGCGACGGAACAGCTCGCCGACCGTCAGGTTCGCCGCGGCCGCGGGGTACGCAGTCCTTCGCGCGGCGGCTTCGAACCAATCCGCCGCGGTTTTCTCCGCGCAAATCAGCGCCGCATCCTTTCCGGGCAGCCCGTATTCCGTCTCGAGCCGTTTTTTCCGCGCGGCGGGCAGCTCGGGCAGCGTGCGCCGGATTGCATCGATATCCCCGTCCGTCAGCGCAATCTCCGGGAGGTCCGGCTCCGGGAAAAAGCGGTAATCGTCCTCCGATTCCTTGACGCGCAGGGTATGCGTTTTTCCCGTCGCGGGGTCGAAACGACGCGTCTCACGCACGACCGTACCGCCGGAAAGCAGCGTCTGCACCTGTCTGCGGAACTCGTATTCGATTGCCGCGGCAGCATAACGGAAGGAATTGATATTCTTCATCTCCGTGCGTACGCCGAGAGCGGCTTCTCCTTTTTTGTGCACCGACAGATTGACGTCGCAGCGCATGGAACCCTCGTTCATTCTGCAATCGGAAACGCCGATATACCGCATCACCGCGCGGAGGGCGCGCAGATATGCGTCCGCCTCCTCCGCGGAACGCAAATCCGGCTCGGAGACAACCTCGATCAGCGGGACGCCGCAGCGGTTGCAGTCGATCAGGGTGCCGCGCGCGCCGTGGATCAGCTTTCCGGCGTCCTCCTCGATATGGATACGCGTGATCCCGACGCGCTTCACGCCGCGCGATGTCTCGATTTCAAGACTGCCGCGCCCGCAAAGCGGCCGGTCAAACTGCGAAATCTGGTACGCCTTGGGAAGGTCGGGATAATAATAATTCTTTCGGTCGAGTCTTGATACGCGCGATATTTTACAACCGAGCGCGAGCCCCGCGCGGACCGCGGATTCGACGACCGCCTGATTCAATACGGGGAGCGCGCCGGGCAGCCCCATGCAGACCGGACAGACCTGCGTATTCGGCGGCGCACCGAACGCCGTGGGACAGGCGCAGAAAATCTTGGTCTTCGTGTTCAGCTCGATATGCACCTCGAGCCCGATTACCGCTTCGTATCCGTCACTCCCGCTCATGCGCCGCGCCTCCTTCCCGCTCGTAAGCCGCGCCGACACGGTATAACAGCGCCTCGTCGAACGCCCTGCCGATCAACTGCATGCCGACGGGCAGCCCTTCGCGCGTCGTGCCGCAGGGCACCGAGAGCGCAGGCAGCCCCGCGACGCTCGCAGGAACGGTGCATACGTCGCACGCGTACATTTCCACGGGCTCGTCGATCTTTGCGCCGAGCAAAAACGCCCCCGAAGGCGCCGTAGGCGCGAGCAGACAGCGGCAGCCGCCGAGCAGCCCCTCAAATTCGGCGCGCAGACGCGCGCGAACATCAAGAGCCTTCTGATAATACGCGTCGTAACGCTCCGCCGAAAGGACGAACGTGCCGAGCATGATCCGGCGTTTGACCTCCGCGCCGAAGCCCTCGGAGCGCGAACGGATATACAATTCGGTGATATCGTTATACTTTTCCGCGCGTCTGCCGTAACGAACGCCGTCAAACCGCGCGAGATTCGAGGACGCCTCCGCGCTCGAAATGATATAATACGCCGCCGTCGCCGCCCGGACGGACGGCAGAGATACCTCGGCGAGCGTCGCGCCGAGCCGTTCATATCCGTGCGCCGCTTCTTCGAGCGCGCTGCGGACGTCCGGCTCCGCCGCGTCGAACAATTCCCCGACGATACCGATTTTCATGCCTGTTACGCCGTCTGCAAGACCGGCGGTGAAGTCCCGCGCGCCGGTTTCCCGTGAAGTCGCGTCACCCGCGTCGTTTCCGGCGATTGCGTTCAGCACGAGAGCGTTGTCCCGCACGGTGCGCGTCAGCGGCCCGATTTGGTCGAGAGACGAGGCAAACGCGACGAGACCGCGGCGCGAAACCGCGCCGTAAGTGGGTTTCATGCCGACAAGTCCGCAGAACGCCGCGGGCTGACGGATCGAGCCGCCGGTATCGGAACCGAGCGCAAACGCCGCCTCTCCCGCCGCTACCGCCGCGGCGCTTCCGCCGGAGCTGCCGCCCGGCACACGGCTCGGGTCGACGGGGTTTCTCGTAAACCGAAAAGCGGAATTCTCGGTCGACGAGCCCATACCGAACTCGTCCATATTCGTTTTGCCGAGCACGACCGCGCCGTTCTGTTCGAGCCGTTCTGCGGCGAACGCGGTATACGGCGGCACATAATTCTCCAGCATCTTTGACCCGCAGGTCGTTTTTTCGTTTTTCAGGCAAAGATTGTCTTTGATTGCGCAGGGGATCCCCGCGAGCGGCGGAAGGACCTCCCCCGCGGCTCTTCTGCGGTCGACCCGACGCGCAGAGGCAAGCGCGCGCTCCGAAAAAACGGAAAGATAGGCGCCGACGGCTCCGTCTTTCTCCGCAATCGCGTCAAGGTACGCCAGCGTCAGCTCCTCTGCGGAATACTCGCGCCGGGAGAGCGCGTCGCCATGCGCGGCAACCGTCCGCGACGTAAGCTCACGCATCGTCGGTCTCCTCCTTTACCACCCGCGGGACCGCGATACAGCCGTCAACGACGCACGGAGCGGCGCGGAGCATCGCGTCGATCGCGTCAAACCGCGCCGGGATATCCGCACGCAGCGGGCTCCGAACGGCCTGCGCTCCCGCAGCCGCGTTATCCGCCGGCGGGAACGCCGCGTCGTTGACCGCGCCTGCGAAGGCGACGATCGAATCAAATTCGCGCGCGAGCTTCTTTTTTTCCGTTTCATCAAATTCCAACCGCGCAAAAAACGCGGTCTTTTCTACGTCACGTTCGGTTATTTTCATTCAATCACCGTTTCTTATCCCCATACGGACATTTGCGAAATCAGAATGCCGCATCTCGCATCCGGCAAAGCAAAAATCCCGCGCGTGCGCCGCTCAGCGCTGATATGCTTTGCGATAATGAATGTTCCCGGCGCGGAAATCCGATTTTCGCAAACCGGCGGCAAGCTCCGCCTGCCGGAAGCATGAAACCATATAAATC
>JAFRTA010000350.1 GCA_017427315.1 Clostridia bacterium | reverse complement strand
GCGTGCGGATTGCGCAGTAGATTTTTTCGTCAGATTGTACAGAGTCTCCGCAGGCAACCTGACGGTTGTCAAGGAGAATCTGTGCAAGATGACGGAACAAAGATCAAGCAAGACGCGCATTCGTATTTGTGCGGTGTTGCCATAAGTTCAATACTCAAAGCCGAAAGCTGAGAGATATAATAAACAGTAAGGGAGCGATAACATTGGAGAACTATTTTCAGCCCGAGATCGAATGCGCCTCGCAGGAGGAGATCCGCAGGATCCAGAGCGAGAAGCTGACCGCGCAGGTCAGACGCGTCTGGGAGAACGTTCCGTATTACCGGAAGAAGATGGAAGCAAAGGGCGTCACGCCGGACGACATCCGGTCCGTCGACGACCTGCACAAGCTGCCGTTCCTTTCGAAAAAGGATCTGCGGGACGCGTATCCCTACGGGCTTCTGGGCAAGCCGCTCAAGGAGTGCGTGCGCATCCAGTCCACCTCGGGCACTACGGGCAAACGCGTGATCGCGTTTTACACACAGCATGATATCGACCTCTGGGAAGACTGCTGCGCCAGAGCGATCGTCGCCGCCGGCGGCACCGATGAAAGCGTCTGCCAGGTCTCCTACGGTTACGGCCTGTTCACCGGCGGTCCCGGCCTCAACGGCGGCAGCCATAAGGTCGGCTGTCTGACCGTGCCGACGTCTTCCGGCAATACCGACCGTCAGATCATGTTTATTCAGGATCTGAACGCCACCATCATCTGCTGCACCCCCAGCTACGCCGCCTATCTCGGCGAGCGGATGAAAGAGATGGGTCTCAGCCCCGACGATATCCCGTTGAAGGCGGGCATCTTCGGCGCGGAGGCGTGGAGCGAAGAGATGCGTCAGAGTATTCAGGATACCCTCGGCATCAAGGCGTACGATATTTACGGGCTGACCGAGCTTTCCGGCCCCGGCGTCGCGTTCGAGTGCTCCGCGCAGACGGGAATGCACATCAACGAAGACCATTTCATTGCCGAGATCATCGACCCCGACACCGAAGAAGTCCTGCCCGAAGGCGCGCAGGGCGAGCTGGTGTTCACCGCCGTCGACAAAGAGGCGTTCCCGATGATCCGGTACCGCACCCGCGATATCTGCTCGCTTTCTCGTGAGAAATGTCCCTGCGGCAGAACGCACGTCAAAATGAGCAAGCCCAAGGGCAGAAGCGACGATATGCTCATTATCCGCGGCGTGAACGTGTTCCCGAGCCAGATCGAGACCGTTCTGCTCAACCACGGCTACGCGGCGAACTACCAGATCATCGTCGACCGCGTGAACAATACCGATACCTTTGAGGTCCAGGTCGAGATGACGCCCGAAATGTTTACCGATAATATCGGCGAGATCGAGGGCAAGCAGCGCGAGCTGGTCGCCGGGCTTCAATCCATGCTCGGCATCAAGGCGAAGGTCACGCTGGTCGCGCCGAAGTCCATCGTGCGCAGCGAGGGCAAGGCCGTGCGCGTGATCGACAAACGCAAGATATAAAAGATTCAACACTGTATTGAGAGAGGCGGACGGCTATGCTGCGAACCTGGTTTTTAAGATTTCTGATGTGTATTGCCGCGCTCTGGTTCTGCATCTCCGACGCGGTGAAACTGCGTGGTGTGGAAGTGAATATTCCCGAACAGCAAAAAGACCCCGTCCTTGAGGAGCGCGCAGCCGCGTTCGACGGCTGGGCCGCGACGGACGGTCTGGGCAGAACGCTGCCCATGGGCGGCGAGACGAGAGAGAAGCGGGACGACCGCTTTGTCGGCCTGTTTTACTGGACATGGCACGTGGGCCAGTCGTCGTGGACGCAGAAGGTCGTGAACGTGAACGAGGTCGTGACGAACGACCCCGACGCGTCGCACGATCTCGATCATCCCGCATGGGGCGCGCTGGGGCAGCCGCACCACTGGGACGAGCCCCTTTACGGTTATTACGACACCAATGACCGCTGGGTGCTGCGCCGCCACGCGGAGCTGCTTGCCGCCGCGGGCGTGGACGTGATCATCTTCGACAATACCAACGGGACCATGACGTGGAAGGATTCCTACGACGTACTGTTCGAGGTCTTCGCCGAGGCGCGCAGAGACGGCGTAAAGACGCCGCAGATCTCCTTCCTGCTTCCGTTCGGTCCGGGCGAGAACACGACCGCGCAGCTTCATATGCTTTATGAAGATATCTACAAGCCGGGCAAATATCCCGATCTCTGGTTCTACTGGAAGGGCAAGCCCCTGATCATGGCGTATCCGGACGGGCTCATCGATTCTGAGGATCCCGAGGATAAAGAGATCTGGTCGTTCTTTACGTTCCGACCCGGCATCGCTCCGTACAATGTCTCGAGCGACGATCTCCGGGCGAACGGGGATACCCTCTGGAAACAGGCGACGAACCGGAACCGTTACTGGAGCTGGCTTTCGGTCTATCCGCAGGTCGTGAATACGAATCCCGACGGCACGCCGGAAGAAATGGCGGTCTCCGTGGCGCAGAACTGGAGCGCCGAGCGCGGCCTGACCGCGATGAACGGCGAGAACGTCTTCGGCAGGACCTATACCTCGAACGGGTACGATACGTCGGAGAACGCGGCGCTCAAGGGCGCGAACTTCGCCGAGCAGGCGCGGCGCGCGCTGGAAGTCGACCCGGAATTCGTGTTCGTCACCGGCTGGAACGAGTGGGTCGCCGGCAGATTCGACGAATGGTGCGGCGTGGTCAACGCGTTCCCGGATGAGTACAACGACGAGTTCAGCCGGGATATGGAGCCCTCGAAGGGACCGCTGAAAGACCATTATTATTATCAGCTGGTCGATTTTATCCGCCGGTATAAGGGCGTGGGTGCGGCGGCTCCCGACGGCGAACAGCACGCGATCAGCGCGCTCTCCGACTGGGACGCGGTCGGCAGGACCTACGGTTCCTACGCGAACAACACCTTCGACCGCGACGACGTGGGCTACGGACAGATCCGCTATACCGACGGGAGCGGCAGAAACGATATCGTTTCCGCGAAAGCCGCGAGCGACGGGGAGAACCTTTACTTCCTCGTCGAGTGCGCGGATGAGATCCGTCTGACCGAGGGCGGCGGCGCGCTGCGTCTGCTGCTGAGCGTGCCCGGCGAAGAAAATACCTGGGAAAACTATTCCCACACCGTAAACTGCTCCGCGGCGGCGGACGGTACGGCTGCGGTGGAACGCTTTGACGGCGGGTGGAACACGACCGCCGCGGGCGCTGCGCAGGTGATCCGGGACGGCGCTGCGCTGTGGGTAAAGATCCCGAAAGCTGCGCTCGGCGTTTCGGACGGCGCGTTCACCGTCGATTTCAAATGGACCGACAAT
>JAFRTA010000349.1 GCA_017427315.1 Clostridia bacterium | reverse complement strand
CTCTTTCCCGATTTTGCAGAGTAAATTTTATGATTCGAGCAGCAGTCCCGGCTCGATATCCGATCCCCGATCCCCGATATCCGCGCAAGACAACACCCCGACAAATCCGAATTTCCCTCTTGCGTCCCGCAAAGATATATGCTATACTTATAATGAATAAAAACGCAAAGGAGCAATTATCATGGCAGAAAATGCATTGACCGCCTTCCGCGTGTTCGTCAACGTATTCATCAATCTGATGAGCATCGTTGCGCAGATCAGCCCCCGCGACGAAATGTATAAGTATTTCGCGCATCCCGAATCGATGTTCCTGCACGGCAAGATCATCCGCGGGGAAGACGATGGAAACTGACCGGACGGAGCTCTGGTTTATCCGTCACTGTCAGTCCTACGGCAACGTCCGGCTGCCGAACGAGCCGGAGCATCTGCCCGACGACTATCCGCTGACCCCGACGGGGCTGCGGCAGGCCGTCGCGATCGCTTCGCGTTTTGAAAAAGGCGACGTCGACGCGATCTACGCAAGCACGCTGCTGCGTACGGTGCAGACGATCTACCCCGCCGCGGTCAAGCTTGACATGCGCATCAAGCTCGTCCCCGAACTGATGGAGTTCACCACGAAGATCCCGATGACCGACCCCGACGTGATCGCCCGTGACTATCCGCGGGCTTTTTTCCGTGATCTCGACGGTCTCGATATCGCGAACGAGACACCGGAGGACGCGGTCCGCCGCGCGGATAAGATCCTTACCGAGATCCTCGCGGAAAACGAGGGGGCGAAGCGCATCCTGATCGTGACCCACGGCGGCTTCATCGGGTATCTGGTGCGCCGCGCCCTCGGCCTGTCGCTGCCGGAGCCGTTTCAGTGGGAGCTGGAAAACGGCGGGATCACCGCGGTCGCGCTGCGCAGAAACGAGCTGCCGCTGCTGCTTTGCGCCAACGACCGCGCTCACCTTAACGCCGGTCTGATGTAAAACAGGGACGCTTTTCGTCCCTTTTTCTTTTTTATCCGGGAGAAATAATTGCAATGAATCAGTTTTTTGAAAAAGCACGCGACGTCGTGCCGACGCTGCAGAACAAAAAAGTCGTCTGTGCGACGAAGTACCGCGGCGCGCCGTCAAGAGAACGCTTCGCCCCAGACGACCCGCTCGCGGACGCGCAGACGTTTTATAAAGAGCCGGGAAAGGATTTCGTGATCCTGAACCTGACGGATATGCACTATTCCGACTTCGATTACCGTTACTGGACGGCGTTCGACGTCGAAAAGACCATGCGGCGGCTTGCCGATACGGTAAAGCCCGACCTGATCACCGTGACCGGCGATATCGTCTGCGGCGACAGCACCGTGGGCGCGATCGCGCGTTTCACGCGGGATATGGACGCGCTCGGTGTGCCGTGGGCGCCGATCTTCGGCAACCACGACGACGAGGGCAACTGCGACCTGAACTTTCTTGCGGACGAAATGCTCAAAAGCGAGTTCTGCCTGATGAAAAAGGGCGATCCCGCCCTCGGCTGCGGCAATTACGTGATCAACATCGCGGAAAACACCGCGGCGGGCAGTCGGATCATCTCTTCGCTGATTTTCATGGACTCGCATCACGACAGCTTCCGGAGAAATCAGACGGAATACTTCGAAGCAACGGCGCGGGCGCTGAACAGCCTTACGGGCGGCAAAGCGGAGCTTTCGGTCTTCTGCCACATCCCCACCGCGGAATATGAATATCTCGTTCCGCACTTCATCGATGAGGCGAACGGCGTATGGGAACCCGGCTTCGGCGGGATCGGTGAAAAGCACGAGAAGGTCTGCTGCGCAAGAGACGAAAACGGGGATGCCGTCGACCGAAGCGGCTTTTTCGAAACCGCGAAGCGCGTCGGTCTCGCCCACGTGATCTGCGGCCACGAGCACCTGAACGATTATTCCGCGATATGGCAGGGCGTCCGCCATACCTACACGCTGAAGATCGGCATGGGCTCCGGCTACCGCCGCGAATTCAACGGCGGCACGATCGTCACGGTCGGAGAAAACGGGATCTCGTCCATGGCGCAGCGCTGCGTCCGCCGGGGCAAAGACCGCGACCTGTGGCGGTTGGAATTCTGACTTTATGACCATATTATTCATTCAGGGCTTCGGCAAAAAGAACGTCGAAGCCCTGAATTTATCGTTTATCGATAATTTTTTTATTGACAAACGATAAATGATATGATATATTTGGAACCGATGGGAGGAATTATCATGATCAACAGGAAAACCTCGGCAATCATTTCGCTCGTCATCTGCGCGCTGTGCTCGGTCGCGCTGGTCGTAATGGCGTGCACCTTCCCCGCGTTCGTGAACTGGTTCTATACCGATATCCACGGCCTTGCGCCGGGCGCCGCCGATCTGCAGACGATCCGTTCACTGCTGATCCCGGCGTTCTATATCTGCGTGCCCTTCGCCGCCGCCGCGCTGTATATGCTGATCGCGTTTCTTCTGAATATCATCAAAGAGCGGGTATTCATCAGACAAAACGTGATCTATCTGCGCCTCATTTCCTGGTGCTGCTACGCGGTGACGCTGATCACGTTCATCCCGGGCGTGAGATATCTGCCGCTTCTTATCATCTCGAGCGCGATGGTCACGGTCGGCACGCTGCTGCGCGTGATGAAGAACATGACCGAGACCGCCGTCGCGCTGCGGGAAGAAAACGACCTGACCATATAAGGAGGGACGGAAATGATCGTCGTGAATTTAGACGTGATGCTGGCGAAGCGCAAAATGACCGCGGGCGAGCTGAGCGCGCGCATCGGCATCACGCAGGCGAATCTCTCCATATTGCGCTCGGGTAAGGCGAAAGCGATCCGGTTCTCCACCCTCGAGGCGATCTGCAGGGAACTGGAGTGCCAGCCCGCGGATATTCTGGAGTATAAAGACTGATTCTTTTGTTTGCGGATATCGGGGATCGGGGATCGGATATCGTGCCCGAACTGCGGCTTAAAGCCATAAAAATCAACTCCGCGCGATCGGGATAGAAAAAGAATCGTAGATTTTACAAGCACGATTCGCGAAATCCGATACCCGATATCCGAAATTCTGATATGCCGGCGGTTTTCTGCTGATGGGGGACAATGAATCAGGGCTTATCTCCGTTCTCGCGCACACGGAAAACCGGCGCGCCTTGCGAAAAATGATTGACGGTATGCCCTTTGAGCGGCGTACCGTGAAGCTCTCGGATGAATGGTTCTGCGTATTCAGACGCCGGTAATACAAGGAGGAAATAATGAAAAAGAGATATAAGATCCTGCTGATCGTGCTTGCGGTGCTCGTCGCTGTCGGATTCGGACGCTTCGCCTACCGCAAATGGGCGCCGGATTATATGAAGATCGATTACGTATTCAAGGGCTATACCGAAACGGACGGTTATCTCAACATGGGGCTGGGCGATTGGCAGTATTACGCTTATTATTCTTATCCAGACGATATCTCGTCGACAATTGAGGCAAGCGGGAAGTATGAGCGCGTCACGCCGGAAAACATTGATACGGTCCGCGCGGTGATCGATGCGGGAAAACATCTTTACAATTACTGGGGGAACGGCGACCCGCCGATAAACAAATCATATCCCCGCCCGAATGATGCTTCGGTTTCAACGGATGATTATTTTATTCTCGAGTTTATATATTCGCAGGAAGAAGTCGAAACGATGTCTCTGAATCCGTATCACCATTTCTATCTCGTGTATTATTCCGCCGCAGACCGGTGTATCTATGATTTGAGTCTTAATACTTGACAGGGAACTTGTATGAAACACAAAAATGTTATTTTACCCGCCGTGCTCCTGCTGAACACCGCGGCTCTTGCGTGCCTTGTGTATTTTTCCGTTCTGTTTTTATCGGGAGACACGGCGGTGCCGAACCCGGACGCGATGCTGCCGATGCAGCGCCGGGACGGCGCGGGCTGGTGCCTCACGCTCGGGATCCTGCCGATGCTCGGCGCGAACCTGCTGTTATACTTCGCCGCCGCAAAGGGGAAAAGCATATGGCTGCGCCTCGCGTGCTTCCTGCCCCTCGCGGCGGAAGCGGCGCTCGCGACCGCGTATCTGGTTATGTCGTTTTCGGCAGGGTAAATTCTGATTTAACGGCGGAGCCGTAAAATCAGAATTTCGGGTATCGGGTATCGGATCTCGTGGATCGTGCTTGTGAATTATATTGTTTGTTTCTATTGTATTCACAGCGTCAATTCTTTGATTTGAGCCGCGGTTTCGGCACGATATCCGATCCCCGAT
>JAFRTA010000040.1 GCA_017427315.1 Clostridia bacterium | reverse complement strand
GCGTGCGGATTGCGCAGTAGATTTTTTCGTCAGATTGTACAGAGGCTCCGCAGGCAACCTGACGGTTGTCAAGGAGAATCTGTGCAAGATGACGGAACAAAGATCAAGCAAGACGCGCATTCGTATTTGTGCGGTGTTGCCTTAAAAAACATCCCCCGATTTTGCATATGATTCTGTCGCTTTTCTTCTTCGAAAATATAATTGACGATGATAATCGGGAAAATCGGACAAAATAAAACATATGTTCATATATCAATCGGGGTACGGGGCGCGGTTCTCCGGTGGAGAACTCTGCCGCAGGCAGAAGCGCCGACCGAACCGGCAGGTGAGAATGAAACCCCGTCCGCAATTATCCATTGTCCATTGCCCATTATCCATTTAGATGGATTTATTTAGTTACGCAACGTATAAATATTAAAAAAACTATTGACAATTCTTCAAACCTGTGCTAATATGATCAAGCTGTTCTTAAGACAGCAGGTGCGCATTGCGTATAATGGCCTTCGGGCCGCCTGCCGAGGATCGCGCGATACTATATATTTTACGGTATTCTGCGCCTTTCTCCGTCTTGGGGAAAGGCGATTGATTTTTCTTGCGAACAGCGATACTGAAATTTGCAAGGCAGGTGAAACAGAAAATGCCCAGTCAGGCAGTATTGGAGGCCAAGAAACAGCAGGTCGCGGAAATCGCCGAGACCATCAAGGGAGCCTGCGCAGGCGTTATCGTTGATTACACCGGTACCACGGTGGCGGACGATACCGTTCTTCGTAAGGATCTCAGAGAAGCCGGCGTCGTGTATCAGGTCATCAAGAATACGCTGCTCAAGCTCGCGCTTGACAACGTCGGTCTGTCCGGTCTTGACGACGTTCTGAACGGAACGACCGCGCTCGCAACCAGCGCCGAGGACTACGCCGCTGCAGCCCGCATCCTTGACAAGTTCGCGTCCACGCACAAGAACTTCAAGCTCAAGGGCGGTTTCGTCGACGGCGAGGTCATCTCCATTGAAAAGGTCGGCGCGCTCGCAAAGCTCCCGTCGAGAGAAATGCTTCTCACGCAAGTCGCTTGCGTATTCCAGGCTCCGATGGCGGCGTTCGCCCGTGCGATCAAGGCCGTTCAGGAGAAAAAGTCGGAGGGCGGCGACGCTCCCGCAGCCGAAGAGCCCGCAGAGGCTCCGGCGGAAGCTCCCGTTGAGGCGGCTCCCGAGGCTCCCGTTGAGGCAGCCGCAGAAGCTCCCGCGGAAACTCCCGCAGAGTAATCAAAAATCAAATCTATTATTATTCGGAGGAAAATTAAAATGGCATCTGAAAAAATCAATGCTATCGTTGACGCTGTCAGCGAGCTTTCTGTTCTTGAGCTTGCCGAGCTCGTTTCCGCTGTTGAGGAAAAATTCGGCGTATCTGCTGCCGCTGCCGTTATGACGGCCGGTCCCGTTGCGGGCGGCGATGCTGCTCCCGCTGAGGAAGAGAAGACCGAGTTCGACCTTGTTCTTGCCGAGATCGGCGCCAACAAGATCGCCGTCATCAAGGTCGTCCGCGAGATCACCGGTCTCGGCCTTGCCGAGGCGAAGAAGCTCGTCGATTCCGCTCCCGGCGCGAAGATCAAAGAGGCTATGCCCACTGCCGACGCCGAGGCTGCGAAAGCGAAGCTCGAAGAAGCCGGCGCGAAAGCCGAGCTCAAATAAGAGTTTTTTCATCAAACAAAAAACCGCGCTTCCGCGAAAGCGGATGCGCGGCTTTTTGTTTGGTAAATTCTGATTTCACGGCGAAGCCGTGAAATCAGAATTTAAGTCCCGAGTCCCGAGACCCGAGTCCCGAGATGCTGAAATCTGCGCTGGATAACGATAAAAAAGCCGCGGTTTATCTCAGTTTTTACCAAGTCGCACAGACTTTAAGTCTGTATCTTGGGTCTCGGGTCTTGAGTCTCGAGTCTGTAAATTCTGATTTATCGCGGAGCGATAAATCAGAATTTAATATGTTCCGTTCGTTCGTCTCAGCGGTTCGAAATCCACGCCGGGTTCGAGCCAGTAGTTCTCCGACGCGGCGAACAGCTCCGGGTTTACGGTGTTCTGATACACACTGTTCCAGCGTACGTCCGCTTCGACCACGCCGGGTACGCCGTAACCGGGCTGAGCGGTGCAATAGGTATTCACGCCGCGGATCGACTCCGAATGCAGGTTCGCGACGCGCTCGTGCGTCGCTGCGGTGTTTGCGTTCATCTCGTGCATCACGCCCATGGTGTAATCGTGCGTGTCGCTGATGATCTGCTGCTGCCTGTCCCACGAAGCCATCTGCTGCTGATGCATTGCCATGGCGGTCTGGTTCTTGAGCCCCTGCAGATACTGCAGCAGCGACCGGCGGATCTTTTCAAGGTCGTCGGTTGTTTTTATGCTGACGTTGATTTTCTGCGCGGTGGGCGCGAGCGCGTCGAATTTTTCGGGGTCCGCTGCGAAAATGAATTCATACTGCGTCTCCCAATAATGCTCGTCGGGGGAGAACATCTGTCCCATCATCTGCCCGAAAAAGCCGCCTGACGCCATCGGCTGCCCGCCCTTGTGCAGGTCGTTGAGTCTTGTTTCGATCGCGACGGTTTTCCGACGTCCGGTCCGGTCCGCGATTTCATAGGTCACGCGCTTCCAGTCGCTTACGACGCGGCCGAAGCCCTGTGAGGTATAGTTATCGTATATCGTTTTCTGGCGCTCGCGCTCCTCCGCGTCCGCATCCCCGACGCGGAGCTTCTTTCCCGAAGCGGGCTGAAAATCGCGCTGCAGCAGATAATCGCAGTATTGCTCCGCGTTGAAGGGCGACCCGACGCGCAGAAATGAGCCGAGCACATCGATCCCCTTGATGAGCGGCACGCGCGAGAGCTTGCGGTCGGTGTAGAGGTTGGAGCTGCGGAACAATATAAGCGCGGAGCCGTCCGGCGCGGCATACTCCGATTCGACCACAAAGGGATTGCCCGCGTGGTCGCCGTAAAACTCGTCCGACGCCTGCCGGGAGCAGACGCGCCAGCCCTTCGGGGCGAAGCTCTCCACTGGACACATGCCGCTGCAGTCGTTCCCCTGCACGATGGGAATGCCCTGTACCTCGCCGCGCCCGGTATACGGGTCTGCGGGCCGCGCGCCGAACTGCGCCGACTGCGGGTGGAGCAGGTATTCCGCGCCGCAGAATTCACACCGGATGATGTTGCCGCCGCCGTCCCAGTGGAGGTTCGCGCCGCATTCCTGACATTTCAGCCTGACCATAATATCGCCTCTGTTTCATTCGGATAACGCCGCACAGTCGGTTTGTGCGGCGTTGATTCATAAAACAATATCCAGAATCGGCATCAGCCCGTCGACCTGATAGTCGCACAGCTCGCCGACGCCGGCTTTTCCGATATTGCCGCCGGAGACGCCGATGCAGGAGAAGCCCGCGAGCTTAATTGATACGACGCCCGCGGAGCTGTCCTCCACGCCGATGACCTTGTGCCGCCGCTCAAAGGGCATATTCAGCCCGACGCGCGCGGTCTCGGCGTAAAGCCACGGGTGCGGCTTCGGTTCCAGCTCGCCGAGGGTGCCGGTCTGCCCGCGGCGCAGCGCCTGCCCCGCGGTGATGATGCAGTCGTAAAACTCCGTCGGGTCGCCCATGCCGAGTTGGCGGAAGGCGGAGACGATCTCCGGCATCGCCTTTTCGTAAAGCCCGCTGGTGACGAGACCGATCTTCACGCCCTCTTTTTTCAGCGTGAGCAGAAATTCCTTCAGGTCGGGGCTGGGCGTGAACGCGTCCTGCTTGCCCCTGCCCTTCAGGATCTCCGACATCTCGTGATTCACGATCTCGAAATAATAGTCTCTCGCCTGCGCCAGCGCGCCGCCGGGGACGTATTTGTCGAGCATATACTGCAGATGCTCCGAGACCGAGTGCCCGGAGATAAAGGGCTCGTCCTCCGCCTCGCGTCGGAAGCCGCTGTCGCCGAGCATCCGCGCGGTGGTCTGCTCGATCACCCACATCCAGAAGCTCTCGGAGTGCACCGAGGTGCCGTCCAGATCCATCAGGATCGCTTCGGCTTTCGGTTCGAAGCGCGTTTCGCGCAGCGGGTAGATCGCGGGGTAGCCCAAACCGCTCTTGACGCAGCAGAGCGTTTTATCTTCAAATTCGATGACGTCGATCTTTTTGTCGTCCGGGGTCAGGATGGCTTTGACGCCGTCCTTCCCCGTCTCGAAGAATTCGCTTTTTTGTATTTTTTGCATTACTCGACCTCAATGGTGAAGATCTTGCCCTTGCCGACGCTGACGGAAACGGCGTTATCCCTGACGGCGAGCGTTTCGCGCGTTTTGCCGTCGAGACGGACCGAGCGGGCTTCCGAAATATCGAAGCCGAAACGCACGCAGCCGTCGACCGCGTGATCGGTCGGGTTGTAAAGTCGGACGCTGACCTTGTCGTTGTCGGTCTTCGTGACGGAGGAAAGCACGAGCCCGTCGCCGTCGATGGCGAGAAAGCTCTTTTCCGCCTCGAAGATACCCTCCTGTCTGCCGAATTCGCAGACCTTCAGCGGGGCGTTGAACGCCAGCGCCTCGTGATAGAGCCCCGCTTCCTCCCATTTGCCGGTGTGGGGCAGGAAGGCGTAGCGGTAGGTGAACTCCCGCAGGCTCTGGCTTGACTCGTCGCCGGGGTATTCCATCCACAGGCGGTTGTCGCAGGCGATGCGCAGGCGCGTGCAGCGCACAAGACCCATTGCGAGGGTCTGATCTTCGCTGTCCTCAAGGATCTCATAGTCCTTGGTCGCGTCGGTCAGTACCGCGAAACCGTTCTTTTCGTCCGCGAGGTCGTACCACATCTGCGCCGGGTGGCGGGCAAGCTCGCTTCCGCGCACATCGCCGTCGTCGGAGGGACGCACCGGGAATTCAGTGACCATGAACGAGCCCTCCGCCCAGGTCTTTTCGGCGTTCAGTCCGGTGGGCATGCAGACCTTGAAATAGTGGTCGCGCGCCTTGTTGTCGATCGTGGTGACGACCTCGACGTATTTCGCGCCCTTTTTCAGTGTGTATTCGACCGAGATCGGCATATCCACGGTCTCGCCGCTGCGCAGCTGGTTCGCGAAGTCGTAGCGCGCGGGCAGCTTCATGGTGAGCTTCGCGGTGAATTTTACGGCGAGAGGTCCGTTCACGGTGACGGCGACCTCCGCCTTTTCGCCGACGGAGGAAATGATTTTATCGCAGGGGATGTTGTCGTAGGTCCACATGTTGCCCCTGTCGCCCAGATCCAGGAAGCTGTTGAGCCCTTCGTAGACCTTGCCGGTCTGCTTGTCGGTGACGGTCGCAGTGCCGTCGGGCGCGATCTTCACGCGCAGATACTCGTTCTCCGCCTGATTGACGCCGGAGAGCAGGTTGTTTGCGAGGATGCGCGGCGCGTCCCAATCCTCGTGCGGATAAGGATACTCGTTCTTCTCCGCCCATTTGACCTTGAAGGTCTTAAAGCCCATCGGCGGGATATCCTTCGCCTCGAAGAAGACGTGGACCTTCGTGCAGTAGAAGGGCATGTTGCGGCTTCTCGGATGGTAGATGCCGGCGCGCACGTTGACGCGGCGCTCGACCTCCTGCACCCGGACGGGATTCCCGTCGAGGTCCTCGATGACGAGGTATTTCAGGATGACGTTCGCGGGGATATCGACGTAAGCTTCGACGACCTCGCTGCGTTTGAACGAAGACGGGTTGTGCACGGCGAGGAAGTATTCGGTGTCGGTATATTTTTCGGTGGAAATTTCTTTTGTGATGTTCTCGAGTCCCTTGCGCTCGAGACCCGCGCCGATGATGCCCGCCTGCGACAGGCGCGAATACTCGCCCTCGGCGAGGGTCTTCGGGCCGAGGCCGTGCATGGAATCGTGCGCGTGGCTCTGGAACAGAAGTCTCCACAGCTTTTCAAGATAGGTGTCGGGATATTTCGCGAGGCCGTATTTCCACGCGAAGGTCGAAAGCGGCTCGGCGTAGCGGATCACGGTGTTTTCAGAATGGGAATTCTCGATCATGACCTCGGGGTGCGTCGAGAACACGTCGGTATGGATGCTGCCGACGGGACCGTCGCGCATGGGACCCTTGACGACGTCGAGGTCTTTGACCTCCCTGAGCTTTTCCTTCAGCTCGGTCAGGTAATCGGTCAGCGTGGAGTGGACGATCTCCAGCTCGCCCTCATATTCTTTCTGCAGAGCATTGACGATCTCGGGCGTGAGCGGATGGGGCTCGGTAAAGTCGGTGCCCTCGAACATCAGCACGCAGTCCGGCGCGGCGGTGCCCTCAACGGTCTTCAGCGCGCGCTCCATGCCTTTTCTCAGGTTTTCCGGATGATAGGAGGTCTCGGGGTCGAGGATGTCGTAGAACCAGCCGTAGTCGTCCTTATTCGCGGTGTGGAAGACCTTGCCCAGCTCGCCCCAGGTGTACTGCCAGCGCTTGTCCCACGCGTCCTTGTCGTAGACGATCGGGATGTGCCCGGCAAAGAAGAAGTTCCAGCGGGCCTCCGGGCCTAAATGCGAGGCCAGCGCCCGGGTGCCGTCCGGCGCTTCCCAGATAAACT
>JAFRTA010000348.1 GCA_017427315.1 Clostridia bacterium | reverse complement strand
GGGCGCGGTGTTTTCATATTCCGGAATCAAAAGCTCCGTATTTGAGTTTACGCCGTGAATGGAAATCCCTCTCGATGTCAGAAGATAGATAAATGACCCGCCGATCTCAACTCTCCTTGCCGAATCACTGAGCGTGATCGACCCGGCGGGTCTGCCGGAGGCGTTGAATATTTCCACGCTCTTTCCTTTGGAGACGGCGGTGTATTTTCCCGAGCAGGAAATACTGCTGATATTCCCCTTAACCGTACGTTCGAATTTCAGTCTTCCGGAGCCGCCGTAAACCTGAAGCGTACAGGCGTTTTCATTGCCGTATTTGGCGAACAGTATGGCGGTGGTGCCGCCGGCAGGGTCATAGCAGAATTTATTCTCTGTCACGGCGAGCTGGGTGGTAATATTCGTTCTTCCGTCCGGTTCGGCAATCGCATAGACGCCCTGGCCGAAAACGGTAACCGTGTCTTTTTTTATATAATTCAGCTCATAAACGGCGCTGTCGAACGGAATCGGCTCATACAGAACGCCTTTCGATACACTTGCGAAATAGATATCCGATTCCAGCACCGCGCCGTTCCCGCTGACGCCGGCGTAAGCCGTATACTTTCCGTCGCGCGATAATACGACGCTCGTGATATACTCCTCGCAGTTCCAGGAATTGATCTGTTCGTTTTTCTTATTGTAAACATTTACGCTGCAGATGGAAGACTCGCCCTTTTCCGCAAACACGTAAACGCCGCAGCGTGCGAAAGATGCGTCTATAATCGGTCGTTCCGTATTTGCATAGAACGCGATGCCCTTGTTGTTCTCCATTCGGTAGGATGTGCTGCCGATGTCATACAACAGGATTTTATCCCCCGCGATCTCCATCGCCGGAGATGAATACTTATGCGCGTTGCGTGTAATCAGATTGCCGGAGCGCGTCACATACGCAACGTATGAATCCGTGAGAATGACAAGTTCGTCTTTCCATTCCCGCATATCGATCACGGTATCGGAATCGACTTCGTAGATATAGTCTATCGCCGTTTTTTCCCGCGATTCGGAATTGACGTGCGGATTATCGGATAAAAACTTCGCAGCGATGAACAGCACGATCAGAATAATCAAAAGAATAATAATCGCACGCATAAAAATCATGATTTTCTTTTGATTATCAAGTGCGGAATTCTTTCTTCCGCCCCGGATCACTTTCAGTTCTTTCATAGAAATTCCTCTTCGGTATAGTAAACGTTGCTCAGGTACAATCCCTGCGCGGGAGCGGTGAATCCCGCGCGGTCCCTGTCTTTCGATTCGATAACGGACGGGACGCTGCCCGCAGGGATTTTCCCTTCGTTCACATACAGCAGCGTACCGACGATGATACGGGCCATGTTATACAAAAAACCGTCGCCCGAAACCCGAACGGTTACGATATCTCCGTCTTTCACGACATCGGCGGCGCGGATTGTTCGGACTTTATCCGTTACGTCAGAGCCCGAGCTGCAAAACGCGGAAAAGTCGTGTCTGCCGACAAACGCGGATATTTCCCGTCCCAATAATTCCGTATCGAGTTGATACGGATACATCAGCGCGCGGTTTTCATAAAACGGATCGCGGTAACGCGCATTCAGAATGCGATAGATGTATTCTTTTCCCACGCAGGAAAACCGCGCATGAAAATCCGGCGCAGTTTCTTTTGCCGCAAAGACGGAAATATCGCGCGG
>JAFRTA010000347.1 GCA_017427315.1 Clostridia bacterium | reverse complement strand
CTCGGCTGCTTGCTTATTTCAGACATAGCATGACGAATGGTATTGCAGCAGCTATCAACTCTATGATTCAGGCTGCAAAAAGAAAAGCAAGAGGGTACAGAACCTTTGAAGGATATGCTTGTATGATTTATCTTGTCGTTGGTAAATTGAAACTCGATTGTACTCCTTTGTTCCCTGACTTTTCACGGTTTTAAGAAAAGAACCAAGTCAAAACCGGTCTTGCAAAATGTCCCGATCTGTGGTATAATTTAAATGCCTTCAGACAGAAACGGAAAAGAAATCGTATCCCGTCCGAGCTGATCGATCCTGTGTGGTATTTTTAACATTGCATGAAAGAACCGATATCCCGTATCAACGAAAAATAAGGAGGAAAAACAATGAAAAAAACAATCAGAAAAGCGCTTGCATTGACGCTCGCACTCATTATGGCATTTTCCTGCCTTGCATTAACCTCTTTTGCCGCTACAGAAGAGAACATTACATTCAAGGTGCAGGGCAAAGGCGGTTATCTTGCGATAGGCGACAGCATCGGAATGGGCTGCGGTTCCGACGGTTACTATTTGGGGCATTACCACGGCGACTACCAATACCGCGACTGCGAGGGTTCCTATGTCACGCAAATTGCAAACGCAGTAGGCTGCGACATTCCCACTCACAGCATCACAGACCAGGATTCCAATTTCTATCCGTTCTGCTATCCCGGCATGACCACTGCCGTTGCGCTTGACCTGTACGGCGTTGACGACGGTTATTCGGATTATGAACTCGACTACCCGTACTACCATGCAATGCTCAGATATTTCGGCACGTCCGCTTCTCTTCCCTCAACGCGGGATGAAGATCCCCGCTATGAAGAAGAAGGTGAAGTTCAGCACTATGTGGAAGGCAACTGCGGAAAGTGCGGCGACATAATCGAGCTTACAAAAAATGCGGAGCTGATCACGATAGAAATGGGTATGTGCGATATCTTCTACCGTGCTTACCGTATCATTTCCAACGGTTCTCTTCTTGCAGATCTTAAGTTTGATGCTTCCATCTTGAAAAGAGCCCCGGAAATTGTCAAAAAGGCAGTCGGCCTGATCAAAGACGGCTTCAATAACTTTAAATCACAGTATCCGCTTCTTCTCAAGACGGTTACGGAGCTTAATCCCGACGCCACGATCCTGATCTGCGGCGGCTTTAACCTGATCGACGATATCACGCTTCTTGACGAAACGATGTTCCCCCTCGGCGATCTTATGACCAATATTACCGAGCAGATGAACATTCTGTATGAGCAGTGGGCAAAAGAATACGGCGTTATTTATGTTGATATTCAGAACTGTGAAACCTACGCCACGGAAAACAATATGGCGCTTCTCGGCGATTACATGGATGATTCACTCACATCCTCTCATCCCAGCCAGACTGGTCACGACTATATCGCAAGACAGTTCCTTGCCGCGCTTGCTCCCGTTGAAGAGCATCACAACATCTATGTTGACCTTGTAAGAAATACAAGCGTGAGCAAGGTCCTTATCAACGGCATCCCCGTAACCAACTACACGGTCAACGGCTACGACCTCAACATTGACTACACAGGCAAGCTTGCGACAAATATGACGATCTTTATAGATAACGGCGACGGTACCACCCAGATTCAGTATTTCGATCTGGAATACAAGGACGGCGGATATATTGTCCATCGTATTTACCAGAACAACGATTTCCGCGAACTCTTTACCCGTCCGTTCAAGCTGCTCAAGAAGCTGTTTGAACTCATCAAAGGACTTTTTGTTAAAAAATAAGCAAACAAAAATCTGTTCCCGGACTATGTTGTCGGCGTCCGTTCGGGCAATGACACACAGAAAGAGCGAACAAAAACAGACGATCACGTGAAAAAGCCCGCTGCAGCGGGCTTTTTCACATTTTGATCCGCCGTTTTTTCGTTACAGAACCGCAGATATTTTTATGGTGTTTTTCCGTACCGACGGGATCCGGTCCCGCATAGGCACGTGAATTATGCAAAAAACAGGGCGTAAAACGGTTTTATATTCCCGTTATTTCCTCGTCCATTCGTTGTATTCTATCACGCCGTTGTATCCGCCGCCTTCGCTGTTGTGGAAACAAAGGTTCGCAGTATCACGGTTGAAGAAGAATCTGAAGTCCTCAACGTTGCCGGTATCGTAAGTGACCTTTATCATGCATTCGTCGTCCGACAGAGCATCCGTGATATACACGGAATATGTGAACGTGATCGTTTTTAAGTCCAGGTACTTATATGCGCCGGTGCCGTCTTCGTTGAATGCCAGCGATATTTCGTCAACGCCGTTCATCGTCCATGTGCCGAGGAGCTTTGATCTGCCTTCTTCGGCGCGCGCGGTATCGTCAAGCGGTCCCGCCGTCGTCTCGTCGGTCGCTTCCGCTGTTTCTTCGTCACTTTGAGGCGCGTCGGCGGCGGTATTTTTCGTATCGGGTTCTGACGGGTCGTTTTTTCCGGTTCCGCCGCATGCGGCAAGAGACAGGACCAATGCGGCTGCAATCAAAAGCGCTGAGATTTTTTTCATGTTGAAAACTCCTTTATATAGTTTTGCATAACGATTATACGACAGTTTCCGGAAAACTGCAAGAGTAAATATGATCTGTCCGTCAGGATCGGATGCATAAAGATCACGGATAAGAAAAATCCGCAGTGAAAAAAACAATGTGTAAATCTCGGCTCTGACCGGGCATGAAAGTCAGCAGAAAAGCATCGCAGTCAAGGAAAGCATTCGCTGAGGTGACAAGCGAATACGACGCCGAACACCGCATGGTGTATTTTGACCTCACGACCGCAGAGGGATCCGTCTTCCGCGCCAACGACATCAAATGAGGCAGGTATAAGACAGGCTCCTGAAAAAGAAAAGCGGCTATACCGGGCGAAATCCGATATAGCCGTGTTTTCTTTTGTCCCACCGTTTGAAGACGTCACTCAAACATATTATCTGAGTGAGTTCCCCTTTCGGGTTGTCCGGACGTGGTTTTTTCAGGACTTATTGCAAAAGACCCCGTGCGATGAGCAATATTTGAAGGTTTATACGCCGAGCGCCGCCTGCATCGCCCATACGAAGTAGAGGAACGCGCAGATAAAACGCATGAGATTTGCGAACAAACTGTCGCCGGTGATATCGTAACAGACGCAGCGCTCACCGTGGAGCTTTTCAACGGTCGCGGGGATGACCGTACCCTTCTTGATCGTTTTGCCGCAGACGGTGCAGACGAGATCGCCGGTGTAACCTTTTCTGTTTTCGGTGGCTTTCTTCGCGCCCCGAAGCTCCGTCACATGGTTCCCGGTGGCGGCGTCGCCTTCGAAGTCAGGGTTGTCGTACCAGCCGCCGAAGATGAAGCCGACTTTTCTCACGTCTTTCTTGGCTGGCATGTCGATGCCGATCTCGGTGTAATAGCTGTCTTCGATTACAGCGCCCGCTTTGAACTCGCCGCCGTTGAGCTCGTAGACGACCGGGTTCGGCGCGCCGACCTTGATCGGCGCGTAGGCCTTCTTAGCATGATCACGGACGTCGATTGCGTAGGTTTCGCCGTCGATCGTTAACGCGGCGGTCTGCTTGTTGAACGGGACGGAATAGACATAAGACCCGGCATCCGGGTGTTGCTCCGTCACGTCTACGCCGTCGAGCACGTACGCGCCGTCGACGGTCTTTATCACGTCCGCTTTCCTGTATGCGGTGCTCTGACCGGCGACGGAGAGGTTCTCATCCTCGTCGTTATAATTGAGGAGCAGGTTGTTCATGGCCACGTTGCCGCCGACAGTCAGCTTGCCGGTGACGAGCAGACCGTTGCCGGCGAAAACGTTGTTGCGCGAGGCGAGGTTTATGAAATTGCCGCCTGTGGTCATCGTGCCTGGCAGATTGCCCATTTTATTATTGTAAGTGGCATCCTTGCCGACCTCAAGCGAGCAGCCTTCCTGGACCGTGAAACAGTCGCCGACGGCAGCGCTGCCGCCGATTTTCACCGTGGAGGGAGTTTGTGTAGAGGACGTGCCGCGATCGGCGTCGATAGTTTTGGCGTTCACGTCGCCGCCGATCTCGACCGATGTGCCGTGGATCGCTGCCATTGCCTCGCCGCACGTGACATTCCCGTCGATTTTGACGACGGAGCCGTTATAGGGGACAAAATTTTTCTGTGCGGAGAGGTTGCCGTTTACGTTGAGAATTCGTGTCAAGAAATAATAACCCGGATCTGACTTTGCAAATGAAGGTTTCAAGCTATCAATACCTTGCCCGACCGGAAAGCCGGATCTCGCCGGCGATCAGAAGATCGAAGCCTTTCTTCAGACGGATCTCCTCTGCGTGCGAATCGGTGCAAAACGCCGTTTTCACTGCGCCCCGAAGATCCGGGGTGCATTCCGAAATATGACGAAAACCTGACGCTGACGTCCGCTGCACTTCGCAGGTCATTAAAAAGCACGGTTTCTTTTTGTTTGGATTTACCAAAAACGGGGGCGATATGTGAATTATCACGGAAGATTATTGATTGTTTCACCGAATACTAACAGAGAAAGATAAATGGACGAGGTAAATGCATATACGATTACAAGGGTTTGAATCCCGACAGAGTTTTTCGAAAAAATCTTTTTCGTTCACCCTGCACATGCAGCAGACCTCTTTTGTCCGGCTGACAAAAGGCGCTTTTTTCAACGATACGTACCGCTCCGGCGGAACGTGTCGCGCCCCTCGGACGTGATGTTTGCTTCGCAGGAGACGCGCGCTTCGCGCGCGACAAGAGGGGCGCATCACCTTACTGCGGCCGCAGGGAGCAGCGTCACTTTTGCACTTGCGGCAAAAACATCACTTGCGCCGACGGCGCAAACATCACTTTACAAACCGATACGAATATGGTATCATCGAAAACACGGAGCATGAGACGAGTTGTCTGTCCGAAGCAAAACCCTGTGCTCCATTCATGCAATCCTCCGTTCGGATGATCGACCGCAGGAGAGAGCGCAAAGCCAAACACGAAACAACGGACTCCGGGCAGCTCGCCGTCCCGGCGCACCCATCGGCGAGCGAGTCCGAACGATCCGTATTTCGTCCCGCTTCCGCAAAAATCGCCGGAGGGTCCGGTTTTTGCATGAAAACGCTGTTCGTTTTTTCCTTGACAATTGATACGCAGACCATTACAATATCATCACAGACGGTCTGCTGCGCCGGTCATGAAGGCGATTATCGATCCGTCAAGTACAGTATTGCGGAGATATCGATATGAATGAGGTCCTGCTTTCCATTATTGTTCCCGTTTACAACGTGGAACCCTATCTGTCGCAATGCCTTGATTCCCTTTTTACCCAGGATATTTCTTCACGGGAATATGAGGTTATTTGCGTAGACGACGGATCGCTTGACCGTTGCGGAGAAATACTGGATTCCTATGCGCTTTCGCATGACAATATGAAGGTGTTTCATCAGAAAAACGCAGGCGTCAGCGCCGCAAGGAACAAGGGAATGGACCATGCGGCGGGAAAATACGTCTGGTTCGTGGATTCCGACGATATGATTGCGGGTCGGTGTCTGCGTGCGATCAAAACCGTCTTAAACGCAACGGACTGCGACCAACTGATCGTTTTGCCTGTCGAATTTCGGGACGGTGAGCCGGTGAATTGCCTGACAGAGTTCTCAACAGAAGATGTCAGCGGCCGCGTTAAGGATTTTCTGATAACCAGGATCTTGAAAAGAAGCGTGATCGACGCGAACGGACTTCGTTTTGATCCGCATATTTATTATCAGGAAGACAATGTGTTCTACACCGTGTTATACCCGTTTATCTCGACCGGGGAAACGCTGGGCGACAGAATCTCCTATTATTACCGCGTCAGACCGAACAGTCTGTCGAGAGGAGGGCTCCCGTCGGAGCGGATGCTTTTGTCTCTGATTGCCGGCGCGGTCGAGATGAAAAGACAGGATGAACGGAACGGCGAGCGCTACAACGGATATGCGTATAACCTTTATCGATTCGTGACCATGATAACCTGCGCGGCGGCGTTCATGCCCGGAGAAGAGCGAAAAAAATACATCGGCATATTAAAAGAAAACGGACTGTTCCCGCTGAAGTATTCCAAATCGTATACGGTGCGGAACGAGAAGAAGGACAGCGGTTTCAAAACAAGCGTAAAACGCAGAATCCGGAACCTTTCTTATACAAGGACGGGATTCATGCTGTCCCGCATGATAATACGGAAAGCAAAAATCAGCAAAAACAAGTGATTTTTTTCGGAGAATCCCGTGAGACGGGGACGGGGTTCTGTTCCGGTTTTGACAGGTGAGGGCTATGAAAGCGAAAAGGTTTATCATATCGACGCTGTCTGTTCTGCTTGCCGGCCTGCTGTTGACGGCAGGTCTGCAAATAGCGGTTGATCCTTTGTTCCAGTATCATACGCCGTGGTTCGGAATGGAGCCGGTGCTGACGGACGAGCGATATCAATACGCGGGTATCGCGAAGAATTTTGAATATGATAACGTTATCGTCGGGAATTCGTTCAGCGAGAATTTCAAACCGTCCGTTTTTGACAGGGCCTTCGGCGGAAAGACCGTCAAGCTTGCCATTTCCGGCTCGACCATAAAAGACTGGGAGCTGCTGCTGAACATAATCCATCAGAGGGCGGAACCGCCGAAATTCGTTTTTGCCAATATTGATCCTTATTCGCTGTTGGCTTCTTCCCCTGACGCTCCCGGCTCTGTTCCCGTGTATCTGTATGATGACAACCTTTTCAACGATACCGGTTATTTTTATAATTTCGGGACGTTATCGATCGCATTGAATTCAATCAGGCGGAACGTCGAGGGTACCGTTCCCGACGCGGATACCGTTTTTTTACAACAGGCAAGGGGGAAAGAGACCGTGATTGCCGACCGCGATTCGATTGACGCGGTCGAAGGGGAGCCGTCGGTAGACGATGCGGTTCTCCGTGCCTCCGGAAATCTGGATATGCTCCTGCCTTACGTGGAGAATATGCCGGATACCGAATTCTGCTTTTTCTTTACCCCGGTCAGCATTTTGTATTGGTACAAAGTCCTGCAGGAAAAAAACGCAGACTGCTGGTATGCCGTGTCGTATCTGATTTGCGAAAAGCTCCTGCAGTATCCCAACGTCAGGCTGTATCTCTGGACAGATGAAGAAATGCTCGGCATTATAAGCGGTCTTGACAGCTACGTGGACGAGGCGCATTGCTCTCCCGAGGTCTGCGAATTGCTTACGCTCCGTATGCGGGAGAATGAAGGGCTGCTGTCGCCTGAAACGTACGGGGAACAGATCGATAAGCTGTTTGCATATACCGCCGGCTTCGACTATGCGTCTTTGCTCGGGGAACCGTGATGTCGCATATGCCCGGGACTGAAACAGTCGACCGGGAACGATGGATAAACAGCGTTCGCCGACGGTCGGAATGCCGTTAAGGAGGCAAGGTCCGTGCTCTTTAATTCATACGTATTTATTCTGTTTTTCTTCCCGAGCGTCCTGATCGGGTATTTCGGGTTCAATCACTTCGAAAAGTAAACCGCGGCAAAGGTTTTTCTGATTCTTGCGTCTCTGTTCTTTTACGGATATTTCAATTGGCGGTATCTGCTGATTATCGTTTTGTCGGTCGGACTGAACTATACGTTCAGCAGGATTATGCTGAAGGAACGGACGGGCGGCGGCATCAGAAAACTCGTTTTTGCCGCGGCGCTGACGCTGAATCTCGGCAGTTTGTTTTTCTTTAAGTATTTCGACTTCTTCGTCGGCAACGTCAACGCGCTTTTCGGGACCGACTGGCCGCTTCTGCATATTCTGCTCCCGCTCGGGATCAGTTTTTTCACCTTTCAGCAGCTCTCCTATGTGATAGACAGTTACAGACGGGACGAAAGGATTGTCGCATATCGGTTTTTCGACTACGCATTGTTCGTAACCTACTTTCCGCAGCTTATCGCCGGACCGATCGTCACCCACGACGAGATGGTCCCGCAGTTTGCCGACATCGGCAGAAAACGATTCAATCCCGAAAACTTTTCGGCGGGACTGTACGGATTCGCGCTCGGGTTGGGAAAAAAGGTGCTTGTTGCCGATACCTTCGGGTTATTGGTGAATGCCGGCTTCGAAAAACTTGCGGTTCTCGGCCCCATCAATGCGTTTCTGGTGATGCTGGCTTATACCTTTCAGATATACTTCGACTTCTCCGGCTATTGCGATATGGCGACGGGAATCGGGAAAATGATGAATATCGATATCACGATGAACTTCAATTCTCCCTATAAAGCGGTCAATATAACCGATTTTTGGAAGCGCTGGCATATCACGCTGACGAGATTTTTCACGAAATACGTGTATATCCCGCTCGGGGGGAACCGCAAGGGCGCGGCGCGTACCTGCGTCAATATTATCATCGTGTTTCTGGTAAGCGGTATCTGGCACGGAGCAAACTGGACCTTCATCGTATGGGGCCTTCTTCACGGTATCGCGCAGGTTTTGACGAGGGGTCTTGATAAAGCGACGGGGATTTACTCCGAACGCAAATCAAAGATTGTCAACGCCGTTTCGTGGATTTTCAATTTCGCGTTCGTCAATCTGGCGTGGGTCATCTTCCGGGCGGATTCGCTGGCGCAGGCGAGGGATTTTTATCTGCAGTTTTTCCGTTTTTCCGACCATATGTCCGGGGCGAGACTCCTTCAGACCATGCTTACCGGCGGATTTGAGTTTGTCGGGAAGCTCCTTCCGATGCAGGGCGTCATCCTGCCGGTCGGATTGTTTGTTTTCGCTTTCGCGGCAAGCGTTTTTATGAAAAATACAAATGAAAAGACGGCGATATTCAAGCCGGGTATCGTGAAGTCCGTATGCACCGCGGCGCTGCTGTTTGGGTGTATTATGTCGTTGACCGGGGTCGCAACGTTCCTGTATTGGAACTTCTGACGGGAGCGATAAGCCGATGATCGCCGCAGGTTATGCTTTTTCGTTATATGCGGCATATAATATAACCGGTAACGTTCGGCGGGAAAACGCAGGGGGAAAGCGCGCCTGGCTGCGCCGTCCGCAGACCGTTATCGATGCAGCGGGAGGAACTTTTTTATGAAAAAGAAAACAGTTATCGCAATCATCGTCGTGTGCGTCGCGGTGATTGCCGCCGCGGGGATCGTCTCCGCGGTGCAGAAGAAGAACGGCGGTAAAAACGAAGGAGCGGTCTCATCGTCCGATTCCGCGGGAAACCTTGCCGAAGAGACGGACGCGCCTGCGTCGTACGGCGCGCTTTCCGAGGGCGACGCGGCGCCCGATTTCACCGCCGAGCTTGCGGGCGGCGGAAGCTTTACGCTCTCCGAGCACAGGGACGAGGTCGTGCTCGTGAACTTCTGGGCGACCTGGTGCCCGCCCTGCGTGGGCGAGCTGCCCGCGCTCGAGCAGCTTGCGAACGAAGGGATCGAGGGATTTACGCTGATTGCCGTCAACTGCAGGGAGAATAAGGACACGGTCGACGCGTTCCTCGCGGAAAACGGCTATTCCTTTGCCGTCGCGTACGACGAAGAATACGAGGTCGGCAAAAAATACCCGACGGAAGGGATTCCCTATACGCTCATTATCAAGAACGGGATTGTTGAAAAAACGTATATCGGCGCGCCGCGCGACGCTTACGCGGAGTATAAAAGCGCCGTTGAGGAGTGTATGAAGTGATGCGCGGGAAAACAAAACGGGTCGCCGCCTGTATCCTTCTTCTGGCGGCGGTATGCCTTTTTGCTCTCGGAATTTCCGAGGGCGGGTATTCGGACGTTGCGAACAAAGCCCGCGCGGTCTGCTTCGAATGCATCGGTATCGGCTGAGCCCGCCGCGGAGATGGATATGAAAGAAAAAGGCAATAGAACGGGGCGCGCGCTGCGTCTTTCCGCGAGAAGATATATCCAGCTCATTTCCGCCGTGCTGTATAACTGCAATATCAAGGGCTTTGCGGAGGGAACGATTTTCAAAGGCGCGACCAAGGGGCTTTGCGCGCCGGGGCTGAACTGTTATTCCTGCCCGGGCGCCGTCGCCGCATGCCCGTTGGGGAGTCTGCAGTCGGCGCTGCTTTCCTCGAAATACAAGGTCCCGTATTATATCCTCGGGACGCTTCTCCTGTTCGGGCTTTTCCTCGGCAGAGCAATCTGCGGTTTTCTGTGCCCCTTCGGGCTTTTACAGGAGCTGCTTGACAGAATCCCGACGAAAAAAATAAAAAAGAACAGGGTCACGCGGCTCCTGTCGAAACTGAAGTATATCGTTCTCGCGGTGTTCGTCGTGATTATTCCGCTTGTGAAGCTGGTCCCCGGCTTCTGCAAGTTTATCTGCCCGGCGGGGACGCTTGAGGGCGGGATTCCGCTGGCGCTCGGGAACAAAGATATCCGCGCGTTGCTCGGCGCGCTGTTTTCCTGGAAGGTTTTCGTGCTCGCCGCGGTGCTGCTGGCCTGCCTTTTCTGCTACCGGGCGTTCTGCCGGTTTCTCTGTCCGCTGGGCGCGCTGTATTCGTTCTTCAATCCGATTTCGTTTTTCGGCCTCAGGGTCGATAAAAGCAAATGTACGAACTGCGGCGTGTGCGTTCGCTCGTGTAAAATGGACGTGACCAGGGTCTGCGGCGGCGAGTGCATCCAGTGCGGGGAATGTATCGGTAAATGTCCGGAAAAGGCGATATCGTTCGGATATAAGGGACCGGGAGTCAAGTCTGATGCCTGCGCAGCGCAGAAAAATCAGAATTGACGGGGATACGGGAATAACAGCGGAATTCAGGCGCGGAACGATGAATCGGCAGCCGAAAAAAGAAAAAGGGGCTGTTGCAGATACGAAAAACCTGCAGCAGCCATCTTTCATTTTTCCTATTTTTTCAAGAGAAAACACGATTTTGCAAAAATGTTCAAAACCTGTTGAACACAAAGCACGGCGTCTGGGATTCCGGCGCCTTTTT
>JAFRTA010000346.1 GCA_017427315.1 Clostridia bacterium | reverse complement strand
TATACGTTCGCGTATTGGTTCGGCAGATATTATGGCTATATCGAATAAGAGAGGAGCGAGTATTATGGGCAACAAGAAAAATATTCATCTGGTCGGCTCCGCGCATCTTGACCCCGTTTGGCTCTGGCGCTGGCCGGAAGGGTGCGCCGAGGTGCTGCAGACCTTCCGCAGCGCGATCGACCGGATCGGCGAATATAAGGATTTCGTTTTTACCTGTTCCTCCGCCGCCTATTACCAGTGGGTAAAGGAGATCGACCCGGCGCTGTTTTCAAAGATACGGGACGCCGTCCGGGCGGGACGTTGGATCCCCGTCGGCGGCATGTGGGTGCAGCCGGACTGCAATATGCCCTCGCTCGAGAGCTTCGCGCGGCAGATGCTCTATTCGCAGAAGTTTTATTATGAAAACTTCGGCAGGATCTGCAAGACCGGATATAACGTCGATTCCTTCGGGCACAACGGAATGCTGCCGCAGCTCCTGAAAAAGGGCGGCATGGCGAATTACGTAATGATGCGGCCCGATAAGACCGAAAACAAAGAAATGCCCGAAGGGCTTTTCTGGTGGGAGAGCGCCGACGGCACGCGCGTGCTGACCTTCCGTATTCCCGAAAGCTATACCTGTCACGGGAACGACGGCCTGAAAGGCAGACTTGCCTCTTTGCGCGAGGCAGCAAAAGAAAAAAACCACGGCATGATGATGTTCTACGGCGTCGGCAACCACGGCGGCGGCCCCACCAGAGCGGATATCGAATATCTCATCAACAAGGCGGATACCGCGCCCGGAGAAGATATCGTGTTTTCCTCGCCCGACGCCTATTTCGAAGAAATGCTTACGACGATGGTCGACCTGCCCGTATGGCGGGGCGATATGCAGCACCACGCGAGCGGCTGCTATTCCGCGACCTCGCTCATCAAGGCCGGCAACCGCCGCGCCGAGAACGGGCTTTACGTTTCCGAGACGTGGGATACCGTTTCCGCGAAAAAGTTCGGCGTTGAACCCTCGACGGCGGCGTTCGAGCAGGCCTGGCGCAGGCTTGCGTTCTGTCAGTTCCACGATATCCTCGGCGGCTGCTCCATCATGGAATCCTACCGCGACACCGCGGATTTCCTCGGCTTCGCCGAAACGGTCGCCGCGGAGAAGAAAACGAATGCGCTGCTGCGTATCTCTTCCGATATCGACACCTGGGTCGAGGGCGTTTCCGAGCCGCGCGTCACAAGCGTGCGCCATGAGGACTGCGGGAACGGATTCCTGCGTCCCGCCGTGATTTTCAATTCCCTGCCTTACGATATCACGGTTCCCGTGCGCGTACGGGGCCACGCGGAGCGCGTTTACGATAAAGACGGGAAGCCCGTCGTTTTCGCAAACGTGCGTTCCTCGCGTTCGAACGACAGCCATAAGGACGCGGTGATCCTTGCGCGTCTTCCCGCTTTCGGCTATAACACCTATTGGCTCGGTTACGAGGACGACGGGAAGGAAAAGGCGGCCTCGCCGATCAAAGCGGGCAGAAACTGGTTCGAAAACGAATATCTTCAGGTCGGGTTCGATCTTGCGACCGGCGCGATCATCAGACTGATTGACAAGGCGAGCGGGATCGATTTTGCGAACGGGAACAGGCTCGGCGTGCCCGCCGTACTGAAAGACGACAAGACCGATACCTGGGCGCACGCGGTTTTTCAATTCCAGAACGATCTGTGCGATATGGCTTGCGAGAGCGCCGAAATGGTTGAAACGACCGGCGCGCGTGCCGTCATGCGCATAAAATACACTTATGAAAAATCTTATCTTTCCTGCGATTATATTCTCGGAGCGGGGCAGAAAACGATCCGCGTCAAGGCGAAGGCGCTCTGGCAGGAAAAATTCCGCGACGTCAAGATCCGCTTTGATTTGGGCGGAGACGAGCCGAAAGCCGTATACGATATGCAGGGCGGTTTTATTGAGAAAGCAGCCGACGGATGCGAGGAGCCCGCGCAGAAATGGGGCGCGGTCAACGTTGCGGTCGGCGGCGCGCGGCGCGGCCTTGCGATCATCAACAACGGCAGATACAGCTACGACTGCAGCGGCTCGCGCATTTCGATGATGGCGCTGCGCAACGTGATCTTCGCCGACCACTTCTCGCCGAGACCTCCCGCGGATTTCAATTTTACCGACGAGGGCATGACGCGCTTTGAATACGGCATTTACCCGCATACGGGTGAAACGAGATTGTCCGACGTCGCGAAAGAGGCGAATATTTTCAATATCCGTCCGGACGTCGTGCTTGCGGGTTATCACAAGGGCGCGAGTCCGCAGGAGGATTCGCTGATCCGCATCGACAAAGACAACGTCGCCGCCGATGCGCTGAAATTTTCCGAGGACGGCAGCGGCAGCGTTATCCTGCGCCTGAACGAGACGAAGGGGCTTTTCCGCACCCGCGTCAGCGTGATGAGCAAGCTGTTCGGCTTCGCGTTTTATACGGATATCTCCGCGAATGAGATAAAGACCTTCCGAATCGAAAAAAGCGGTAAGGCATACGACGTGAATTTCCTTGAAAATTCTTATCAATAAGAGGCGGAAAGAATGAAAAAAACAACGAAAACCGCGCTCGCCGTCTGCGGGGGTGCCGCGGCGGCGGGGCTCGGCGTGAATATCGCAAAAGCCGTTCGGCTCAAACCCGCGAAACAGGAAAAGAAAGAGCTCCCGCCCGAGAAGGTCGACCTCGAACGCTACAAGAGGAATCTTTCCGATGCGATCAGGATCCCCACGGTTTCCGACCGCGACCGCGACAAGGTCGACTGGGCGCAGTTCGAGAAGTTCCATGCGCTTCTCGAAGAGCGTTACCCGCTGTTCCATAAGGCGTTTTCGAAGGAAGTCATATCCGACGCGAGCCTGCTTTATTATATGCCCGGCAGCGACCCGTCGCTTGACCCGATCGCGATGATCGCGCATCAGGACGTGGTGCCGGTCACGCCCGGAACGGAACAGGATTGGAAATACGAGCCCTTCGGCGGCGTCGAGGCGGAGGGTTGTATCTGGGGCAGAGGCTCGATCGATATGAAGAACCACCTGATCGCGGTGATGGAATCGGTCGAGACGCTGCTGGAGGAAGGCTGGCGTCCGGCGCGCGACGTCTACGTCCTGCTCGGCCACAATGAAGAGAATATGATGCACCGGGAGTCCGGCGCGGCGTATATCAGCCGTGAGCTTGAAAGACGCGGCGTGCATCTCGAAGCGCTGATGGACGAAGGCGGAGCGGTGCTCGAGGCGCATGTGAAAGGATTGCTCGACGTGAACGTGATCGGCGTCGGCATCGCGGAAAAAGGGCAGGCGGATATCGAGATCACGCTTGCCGGCAAAGGCGGGCATTCCTCGCAGCCGCCCGTGCATAACGCGCTCGGCAGGATGGCGGACGTGATAAAGGATCTCGAAGACCATCAGTTCAAATCGGAATTCACGCCGCTGCTCGGGGAGCTTTTCATGCGTCCCGCCGCAAAAGGGACCCTGCCGGTGCGCATGGTCGCGGCGAATCTGAAGGCGCTGAAGCCGGCGCTGACGCTCGCGCTCTCGAAGATCCCGCTTGCCGCCGGCATTGTGCGAACGACGACCGCGGTAACGATGGCGAAGGGCAGTCCCGCGCCGAACGTGCTGCCGCAAAAGGCGTCGATCAACGTCAATTTCCGCATGATGCCCGGCACCTCGACGAAGGACGTGATCGACCATATCCGCAAGGTCGTAAGAAATAAAGATATAGAGCTCCGCGTCGTCAAGACAAAGGAGCCCTCAAAGGTTTCGCCGATCGACACGCCCGCGTTCCGCAAGATCGAAGAGATTTACGGCGCGGACCCGAAGAACGTCGTGATACCGTATCTGGTGTTCGGAGGAACGGATTCCTACTTGTATGAGCCGGTCTGTGAGAATATCTACCGGTATTCGCCGTTTCGCCTTTCGGTCGCGCTGCTGGCGAACACCCACGGCACGAACGAGCGTATTCCCGTGGACTGCATGGAAGACGCGGTTGTGTTCTTCAAGAGATATATCCGCGGCATGACGATATGAAAAAAATCTGCGCGGCGCTTGCGCCGACGCAGATTTTTTATTTGCTGAATTTCCATTTTCCATTATCCATTGTCCATTGAAATACTGATTTGCGGGGCGCTTGCGCCCCGCAAATCAGTATTTTTCCATCATCACGCCGAATTCCTTCACCAGCTTCGACGCGG
>JAFRTA010000345.1 GCA_017427315.1 Clostridia bacterium | reverse complement strand
GGTCGCCTCGACGGTCTCGATCAGTTCGACCGCCTCTTTCATCGACTGGACCGGGAGCACTTCGCTCAATACGTGCTTGCCCGCCCTCATCGCTTTGATCGCGAACGGCGCGTGCTCGTTCGCGAAATTCGCAAGCACAACGAGATCCATATCGTGTTTGATGAATTCGTCGAAATCGGTATAAAGCGCGACGGCGTCGCCGTGGATCTTCGACCGGTCGTTCAGCTTCTGTGCGTTTTTGTCGCAGATCGCGACCAGCTCGGCATTGCCTGCCTTGAGACAGTAATTCATCATGGTACTGCCTCTGCCCGCACCGAACACGCCGACGCGGACCTTCCGGTCGGTCTTGTGCGCGTATATCGTCTTATACGGCGTACCGTCCTCATAGAGCATGTCGAGAGATTCGATCTTCCAATCGCGCATAAACGCCTCCCAGCGCTCCTGCATGCGGTAGTCGTACTCGACCGGCTGGAATCCCGCGGCGAGGTAGCTGCGCACTGCGGCGGGACGGCCCTCTCCGGTCGTCAGCTCGAGGATCTTCACGCCGCGCTCTTTCATCTTTTTCATAATAATATAACTTAAATATTTCGCAAGCCCTTTCCCGCGGAAATCGGAACGGATGCCGACCTGATGCATATCTCCGTGCCCGTTGTGGCTCCAGACGAAGCAGGTCGCCGTGCCGATGTGCTCGCCATGATAGTCGATGAACTGGATATCCCGCGCGGGATCGATATCCTTGAAATTGATGATCTCGTCCCGGTACGCTTCCTCATCGGTCCGTCCTTCGATGAGGTTGCCGCCGCGAAGGCATTCGCACCATGCGTGAACGTCCTTCTCCGGGTCGAACGTGCCGTAGCTGTACCCCTCGGGCAGCTCCGGCTCCGCGAAAGGCTTGTCCATCATTCTGTACATCTTGAGTTGTGCCATGACAAAATGCTCCTTTGATTTTTATAATGTATCAGTCTATATCGGGATAAATCTCCTCAACAGGGCGAACGGTTACGACGGCGCGCCATTTCCCGGCGCCGGTTTTGTCCGGCTTGAGCTTCAGGCGCAGCGTGAATTCGTCTCCGTTCATGGAAATACCGGTTGAAGAATATTTATTCTGATTTTCAAAGTCCCATTCTTCCGCAAGAATCGTCGTTTTTAAACCGGATACGTAGAACTGAGACGCCGCCTCACTGTGGATCGCCTCGGTCCTGGAAGCAAATGAGCCGGGCAGACGGATTGTATAGATTCCGTCGTCGATGGAAAGTTGCACGGCAGTCGTCAGTTTTTTGCGTTTTCTGCGTTCTTTTTGTTTCAGGTTCCGTTTTTTATGCCGGAGCTTGATGCGTTCGTTCAGCTTTGCGGAATAGATTTCCATGCCGTTCAATACGTCGAGATGCGCGCAGACGAGAGCGGTCATTTTCGCGTCGTTCAAAGCATCGTGCGCATCGACGTATTCGCCGCCGATTTTCTGAACGGCGTCCTCCAGGGAACACTGTCTTCCCTCGTGCCCGATCTGCCAATCGTAAATAAGCTGAAGGTCGTACCATTTTGGCAAAAGCTCGGGGTCGAATCCGTGCGCCTGCATATTGATGCGAAAAACCGGAACGTCGTCCGTGCCCCATGTCAGAAGAATAAAATCATCGCCGCACCAACGGTAAAAACGGGTAAATGCTTCGGCAAAGGAAAAACCTTCGTTATCAAGCTGTTCATCGGTGAGCTTCGTGATTTTTGCGACGCCGCGGTGCAGTTTTTTGATGAATACGGGGTCGATAAGTACCTGAAAGCTGTCGACGACCTCAAAATCGTCGTTCAGCTTTACTGCGCCGATTTGAATCACTTCGCCCGCGGATTTGATCGGCATATTCGCCTGGCTGCTTGAATAAACCTGATTCCACTCAAGGTCAAGGATCACATATTCCATATTCCTTCTCCGTTTTTGTGAAATGATATTTGATTAGGATTCCGAACGGATAAGCGTCCTGATTGCCTCCACCGCCGTGCGGATGCCGCGGTCGGTGTCATGGTTGTCCTCGTCTTCTATCCCGGCCGCGTGTCGTTCCTGATTCCATACGACGTTCATCACCGCGCCGCAGCGAACGCCGAGGGAAGCGGCGACGGTGAAAAGCGCAGCGGATTCCATTTCGCTCGCAAGGACGCCGAGCCGTTTCCACGCTTCCCATTTATCGAGAAGCAGACGCGATACGGGCATGCGCTCGGGGGCGTGCTGGCCGTAAAAAGAATCCTTGCATTGTACGACGCCCGTATGATAGCAAAGGCCGAGTTTTTCGGCGGCGTCGACAAGAGAACGTGTAATATTGAAATCCGCGACGGCGGGAAATTCAAGCGGAGCGTATTCTCTGCTGGTGCCTTCCATGCGTACCGCGCCGGTAACGACGACGATATCGCCGCTTTTCACGTTCATATTGATTCCGCCGCAGGTGCCGACGCGGATAAACGTATCCGCGCCGATCGCAGCGAGCTCTTCCATCGCGATTGATGCGGAGGG
>JAFRTA010000344.1 GCA_017427315.1 Clostridia bacterium | reverse complement strand
TTCATTTTTCAGTCTTCATTTTTCATTTACAAAAAAACCGCCGCCCCTCGACCTTTCGGTCGTCGGGGCGGCAGAAAGCTTTTCTGTCGCGGTACCACCCGGCTTCACGACCCGGAAAACCGGATCGCCTCGCGGCGCGATATAACGGTCGCCCCCGTCGCAGCCTACGCGCGGTCCTGCTTTCCGTTCGGGAAGGAAAAACCGTTTCGGTGCGCGGCTCCGGAGATGTATTTCGAACGGGAGCGACGCCGCCTCGCAGCACCCGGCGGCTCTCTGGGGACGCCCTTCGCCCTACTCCTTCTCCATCTTCGCCTTTGTCGTATGTATGATATAATAGGCGGAAAAGGCCTGTTTGTCAAGCGAAAAAAAGACGTTCGGGGCAAATTCGGCACTTTTCACCGAAATACTTCCGCTTTTTTAGTTTAAACCGATAAAGTGAACAAATTCCGAGTTTGTCGGGCTGACGCCCTCCGCGGATATCGGGGATCGGGGATCGGATATCGTGCCGAAACCGCGACTCAAATCAAAGAATTAACGCTGTCAATACATATATAGAGAGCAATAATAAAATTTACAAGCACGATCCGCGAGATCCGATACACGATATCCGAAATTCTGATTTAACGGCTTTGCCGTTAAATCAGAATTTGACAAGATACTCCAACACTGCCCGGCAGTCCGCGAGCGTCACTGCGCCGTCCGCGTTTACGTCCGCGAGGTTTTGCTGCGGAACGGCAAGCGTTTCGCGTCCCTGAGACGCCCGGAAAATGAGGCGGGCGTCCGCGGCGCAGATTCTGCCGTCGACGTTCACGTCGCCGACGTCGGCGGTCATCTCGCCGTCGAGCGTGTCGAGCGTGACCGTTCCCGGTTCAAACCGCACGCCGGCGACTGCCGCGGTCAGATCGACGAAACAGAAATACCGCCGCGCGTCCGAACGGATATAGTTGAAAAACAGATACAGCCGTCCGTTCAGCGAAATCAGCGATTCGCCCTCGACGAAATACGCCGCTTCCGGGCTGCGGCACTCGACCGTTTTCAGGTATTCCCCGGAATACAGGTCATAAATCTCCACCCGCGCTTTGAGCGGGTATTGCATGTTGTGTATTTTGCCCCCGGAGGCGGTTTCGGTCCATTTGATGATATAATGCACCGCGTAAAGATACCGGCCGTCCGAACAGACCGACTGCCGTCCGCAGCCCTTTTCCTCCTCCGCTTCCGGATAGCCGAAATAAGCGCGCAGACGGAATTCCCCGTCCGCATACGCGAAATGCCGCGCGCTGCCTGCGACGCCGAGAAGATACCCGCCTGCCGCGGGGCAGTAATCGATTGCGCCGATCTTCAGCGGGATCGCCTGTTCCCGAACGCCGGAATAATCCGTTCCGCCGGGGCGCAGACACGCCGCTGGGATCAGGCAGACCTTCCCGTGTCCGCTGTCATACTGCACGGCGACCTCGTCCGCGGCGCTGTTGTAAGCGAGATCGTTCGCGTGGAAAAGGTTCGTCCGCACGTCGGTCTTCGCGTTGATGCGCAGATATTCTCCGTTCGGCGCTTCGATCGTCTTTTCCGTGCCGAATACGGTCAGCTTCTTCAGACGGAACGCGCCGTCCTCCCACTTCGCGCAGGCGATGCGGGCGTTGACCGTGACCGAGGAGCTGAGCTTTAACAGAAATGAAAAATAACAGTATTCGCCGTCCGTGCACGCCCCCTGCAGGGAAAAATAGGACCCCGCGGGGTCGCCGTAGGGATCGCTCCCGCCGCCGTGCAGCTCTTCCGTGGTGAAAAGCTCGCTGAAATCGGAATACGGGCTGCCGAACTTTTCAAGATCGACGATCTCGTTTCTGGCGGCGGGGGAGCCGCCGTACAGCATCGGCGCGGAAAGGACCGCGGGAACGTCCGCTGCGGCGGATACCGATACCGAAGAAACAGACGCATCGGTTCCCGCAGCTCCGGCGCGTACCGCGCACCCGAACAGCAGAAGCGCGGACAGGATCCCGCAAAGCGCCCGTTTCATCACAGCCCCTCCCTTTTTACAGCGTGTTTTATCCTTATTATACTCTCCGGTCCCATTTTTTTGCAAGCTTTTTGCCGATTCTCCGTTCCGTTTTCCCGGAAAATCTTGACACGGGCGCCTCCGGAGGGGTATGATACGCTTGAAAGGGTGTGAGAAGATGACTGTTTCCGAAAAAAATCTGCAGACGGAAATGGATTTTATGAATTCCCTCGGCAGCCGCGTGACGGGTACCGCGGCGCATGCGCAGTTTATCCGGCATCTTGAAGAGAAGATCGAAAAAATGGGGATCCCCGTTTACCGCGACCCGTTTTTCTTTAAAAAATGGGCGCCGCGGGAATACGCGCTCGCGGTTGAGGAGGAGGACGGCGTCTTTTCTGACGTCCACGTCTCGTCCGTGCACCCTTATTCGGGAGAAACGCCGGATGAAGGAATCACCGATACGCCGGTCTTTATCAAAAATCCCACAGTGGATTATATCAAGGCGGCGGGCAAGATCGCGCTCGTCGAGGTCGGCAACGTCAACTTCATCCCGAGCGAGGTCGCGTTCGACAAACGCTCCGCCTGGCCGGAGGACGTGACGATGCCGAAAAATTACGAGGGCCCCGTGATCACGACTTTCGTGAAGTTCCTGCATACGACGCTCTCCCGTCTGACCGGCGCGAAAGCGATCGTTCTGATATGGAAGGGGCTGCCCGACGACTGCGTCGAGGACCAGTATTTGCCGTTCAACCTCGGTTACCGCGGCATCCCGATTCTCTGGGTCAATGAGACCGACGGCGCCCGGCTGATCGAAGCTGCCGAGGCGGGAAAGAAGCTGCGCTTCCTGCTGACCGCAGATAAGGACGACATGGCGTATACCGAGTCCTTCTACTGCATCCTGCCCGGCAAAAACAAAAAGGAATGCGTGATCGTCAACACGCACACAGACGGCCCCAACTGCGTGGAGGAGAACGGTCCCGTCGCCCTGCTGGAGCTGATCCGGCAGTTTCGGAAGAAAGAGCTTGAGCGTACGCACGTCTTTCTGTTCACGACCGGGCACTTCCGTCTGCCGCGCTTCAAGGATATCCGCACCGGCGCGTTCCAGTCCGCGTCGAAATGGATGGTGCGCCACCGCGACCTCTGGGACGGCGCGGCGAATCATCTGAAGTGCGTCGCAAACCTGACTCTCGAGCACCTCGGGTGCAAGGAATGGAGCGTCGTCGACGGCGAATACCGTTATACCGGGCAGCCGGAGCTGGAGCTCGTCTACACGGGCAACAAGTTTATGGACGATCTCTATATCGATACGGTGAAGTCGAGAAAGACCGTGCGCACCATGACGCTGCAGGGGCATAACCTGCTGCATTTCGGTGAGGGGCAGAATTTCTTCACCATGGGCATCCCCGGTATCTGCCTCGTGCCCGCGCCGTATTATCTCTGCACCGAGAGCGAGAGCGGCGAGATCGAAAAATTCGATATCGACC
>JAFRTA010000343.1 GCA_017427315.1 Clostridia bacterium | reverse complement strand
CCTGAAAGCGCTTGACAGAGGAATCGAAATCGGAGCGCAGCACAAACAGTAATCAATTTTTGGGAGGAAAATAAAATGGCAAAAATCGGAATCGGCTCCTGGGCCGGCAACATCAGCGTCAGAATTGCGCGCGGAGAAGTGAAGTTCACGATTTCCGAAGATGAAAACGGAGAGTACAAAATCAAGGTCGACCTTCCCGGCGCTTTGAAGACCGCAAAGATCAAATTCATGAACCTTGTCGAGGAGCCGGACGGAAAAACGCTTTCCGGCGAAGGTACGATCAGCGTACTGCCCGGCAGAAAGCTCACAGGCTCTTTTACGTTCGAAGAGGACACGTTCGAGGGAACGATAAAAGCGCCTGTCGTGGGCAAGATCCAAATCACGAACGGCCACAGGATCTGAATGCTGCGGTATGCCGGGGCCCTGCGCCCCGGCATATTCTCATTTGCCGAAGAAAAGGAGCCATCTTATGCTTTCTTCCGAATATCTGTATCGTTTTTACCGGGCGCTTGAGGAAGGCGGATGTGAGAATCACGGCCTTCTCATTATGCGCGGCGACGAAACGGTATACGAGCATTATGTCTATCCTTATTCCGCGGAAATGCCGCATACGCTGTTTTCCGTCACGAAATCGTTGATTTCCACCGCAGTGGGTTTTGCGATTGACGAGGGGCTGTTCCATCTGAACTCCGGAATTTCGGAATTCTTTCCGGAATTCGAAATTCCGGATTCTCCCGAATGGAATCGCATTACCGTCCGCGCGCTTCTGACCATGAACAGCAACAAGCAGTTTTCATATATGCAGGGGATGGCGAACGACTATATCGATTTGTTCATGAAGGCGCCGTTCCGCAAAAAGGGCGGCTTTCTGTACAGCAATAACGACGTGCAGATGCTCGCGGAAATCGTCAGAAGAACTTCGGGGCAGAATACAGACGACTATCTTGATGAAAGACTGTTCCGGCCGCTGAATATCAAAAAGCCGTTTTGGGAGACCGACTGCAGAGGGACGTGCGTAGGCGGTTCGGGCGCATATCTGACGCTTCGTGACGTTGCGAAAATCTGCCGTTGCTACGCCTGCGGCGGAACATACGGGGGAAAACAGATCATACCGGCCCAATGGGCAAAGGAAGCCGTACGGACGCAGATACAAAAGAGCGGAACCTACGGTTATGGTTATCTGTTCTGGACGAAGGAAGACTCCTTCCACATGAGCGGGATGATGGGGCAGCTCGTGTATTATTTCCCGGAATATGACGCCGTGATCGCATCGTTCAACAACTGCTTGAACGACGGTTTTATCCACAGGGCGATACGGGAATATCTGCTGAGATCCTTTGATGGAGCAAAGAGTTCCTGCGACAGGACGCTGGAAGAGTATCTGAAAGAAAAAGACCTGGCCGTGACTGCGAATTCGGGGGATCTCACAAAAATTCCGATCGGAAATCATTATTATCTTACGCCGGTTTCAAAGCTGCGCGCGAAAGCGTTTTTCCCGTCCGGTCTGATACCGAAAACGGTTTCTTCAAGCTTTGCCAAGCTGGCGAAAAATTCGATGGACGATATTAGTTTTATTCGCGAGGGCGACAAAGAATGCTCGATCGTATGGTATGAAGATAACGACAGAGCAGAGATACGGTGCGGTCTTGACGGAACGCCGAGAATCTCCGAGGTAACGCTGCAGGGATACTGCTTTACCGTGTGGGCGTTCGCGTATCTTGACGGCGGCAAGCTCACGGCTGTGGTGAAACCGATCAACACTCTTGCGACGCGCATTTTTACATTTGAATTCAAACGGAATGCCGTAAAGCTCGACGCAAAGGGGACCCCGGCGTTCATCGACTTCCTGCTGTATCATATGGATTCGGTACCGGTCATACGCAAGCATGATTTCATAAAAAAGACAGCTCCGCGTATCGTGCGCAGAGCTGTGAGATTTCTTGAAAAACCGTATTTATACAGGCAAAAATAATCAGATCAGGGCGCGGAATTCCTCGAGATTATCCGCGCTCATTTCGCGTTCGCCGTTTTCGATCTCGCGGATCATTTTCGTCAGAAGCGTATTCACGGGCGCTTCAATGCCTTTTTCTCCGGCGATGCGGGCGAGATACCCGTTGAAAATATCGATTTCCGTTTTCTCGCCGCGCAGAAGCGACTGCAGCGTAGAGGGCTTGACGGAAGCGTACTTGCCTTTTCCGACGAGTTTTACGATAAGCTTGCAGATATTATTGTACCATGCGGCGTCGGAAAGCATCAGCAGACGGTAATCGAGAAGAAGTCCGTATTTCGGCACGTCGATGCCCTGGGCTTTTGCGATATGCATACCCTCGCGGGCAATGGCAAGGAACAGATCCTGCGCGCGTTTGTCGTCGAGGATCTCGCCGAGCGTCTTGCCCGTGATCGCCGCGACCGCGTTGATGCAGCAGTTGATAATCAGCTTTGAATACTGCTTGTTGAGAAGACAGGGCGTGATTTTTGTATTGAGCACGGCATTATACATTTTGCAGAGGTGCTCAAGCTCGGCGGATGTTCCGCCGTCAAGCGTCCCGATAAACATTTCGCCGCCGCTCGTCATCTCGATATCCGTGGAGCTGTGCTTTGTGGCGCCGAAGCCGATCATGCAGCCGACGGCCCTGTCGCGTCCGACGATTTCAGCAAGCTCGGCTGTGCAGATACCGTTCTGCATACCGACGACAAGTGATTTTTCGTGAATAAAGGGAAGAATGCTTTTTGCGGCGGCGTCCAGGTTCAGATATTTCACGGCGATAATCACGTAATCATAGGATTTGACAAGTTCTTCCGTGCTTGCGTAAACCGTCGGATAAGCGTATTTTTCACCCTTCACCCCGGTCAGGTGCAGTCCTTTTTCGCGGATTTCTTTCGCGGCGCCGGGATAAACCTCGAGAATATCGATCGGATAACCGGCGTCTTTCATCAGAACGGACAAGGTGCCGCCGATGGCTCCCGCTCCGACAATCAGCGTGTTTTTTTCAGCCATTTGTATTCCTCCCTATTTATCGTTTGATTAAATTATATTCTCTCACATACGGAATGTCAAGATTATGAAACAATTCATGCTCAAATTTAATAATATTAGACATGATATGCCGATTATGTTCAAATTTATCAATACAGAAAACAAATTAAATTGTGATTGACTATTTTATTGAAATATAATAAAATAGAACTGAAATAAACATCCGGAGGTTATCATATGGGTATCGACAGAATCGTAATGAAAGCCGGTGTGCTTTCAGGCAGGCTTGTATATAAAGGTTTTGAGCATTTTACATCCAATGCGAAGGAAACGCAGGAAAAGCTTCTTAAAAAGCTGATGCGTGACAATGCGGATACGGAATACGGAAAAAAATATGATTTTGCGCATATTTCCACCCCGGAAGAGTATCGGGAAAAAGTGCCTTTCAGTACATATGCTACCTATGCGGAAGACGTTCAGCGAATGATCCGCGGAGAAAAGAATATTCTGACATCTT
>JAFRTA010000039.1 GCA_017427315.1 Clostridia bacterium | reverse complement strand
TTTTCAGCGCGACTTCGTTCTCGCCCGTTTGGATATCTTTTGCAGAAAAGACCTCATCCATTGAGCTTTTTTCAAGTACGGAGCAGCTCAACGCGCCGGATTTCGTTTCAAATCTCATTCTGAGCGTCGTATCCGCTCGCGGGGAAAACACATAATACTTCTTTCCGTCAAAAGAGTTATATTCCATGGAAAAGGACCGTTCGTCCTGCATGGAAATGCAAAGGAATGTTCTGTAACGGCCGCCGGACGAAACGCACCCCGTCAGCAGAAGGAGCAAAACCAGAAATAAAGAAATCACACAGGTTCTTTTCATCATAAAACCTCCGGAGCGAATCAAAGCTCCTGATAGATCTTCGTCCCTTTTCTGCAGATCCAGCGGTACAGCAGGACAACCGCGGCAAGCAGCGGAACGCTGACGATCGTCATAAACGGAACAAACCCGACCGATTTCCCGAGAATGAAAAACGCGACCGCGACCAGAAGCTCGTATCCCCATCCGCTGAACAGTGCGAGCGCAATATTCCCGCTCTGTTTAATCAGAACGGTCTCGTTCGTCCATGTCAGATTCGGCATGACGAGTCCGAGCATCAGATCGTACAGCGCGGAAAACAATGTATAAAGAAGCGGTACCGCAAGAAAAACGATCGCCTCTGGAACAGGAAGACGCAAAACAATCTGAGCGCAGACGCTTGCGAACAGGACCGGAATCGCTGTAAGGATCAACTGCATCTTGAGTTTTGCAAAAAGCACCTGCCGTGCGGTTACCGGAAGAGACTGCAGAATCCACAGGCTTCTGCCTTCCAGCGAGACAGACGGCGTCGCCATATCGTTCATGGAAGCAAGCATACAAATCAGCGCGCAGAGCAGCACGGGAACCAGCGCCGGGTATTCCGGCATCATGTTTTCGATCTGTTCGAGAATATCCGTACCTTTGACCAGCAGCAGGATCCCCGCAGCGGCGAGCATAATGATTCCCAACGCGCAGTTGAGCATATAATTCGGGCTTGAGGTAAACCGCGCGAATTCCCTGCGCAGAAGCGACGAAGGAACCGAGTAACGTTTTTCGTTCTTTTGCCGGGAGCGCGTCTTGACGGCGGGGACAGATGCGGTTGCAACGTCAATAAAACCGCGCGTCAAAAGCCAACATACGAGCAGAAACACGATCGCGGATGCGGCGGTAAAAATCAGCATAGCGGGTATATCCCCTTCGCCGATCCGGCCGAACAGATAGACGATATATGCAGATCCGCGGATCTTTTCTCCGTATTCCGCCGCATTGGCAATCAGGTCCCTGACCAGATCCGTCGCTTTGAAATAGAAGAAATAGTATACAGCAATAAACAGAAGCGTGACGAAAACCGTAACGAAGCTTTTGTTTTTCAGCTTCAGGCTGATTTTTGCGACCACCCAGCCGAGGCCGCAGGAGAGGATCATGACGATGACCGAAATAACGGCGAACATTACAAGCGGACCGAAAACCGTGAAAAATGTCAACGGCGCATGAAGCCAATAGACGATCATCGTCGGCACAAAGACGACAGCGGCGTACATCAGGCCGAGAAGATAAACGCTGACGATGCGCGACGCCATAATCGTACGAACCGGGATCGGAAGCGACAGCAGAAGATCGTTGTCCTTCGCAAGATACAACCCGGAATACGTATTGAATACGCTGGCGAACACACCGAGAAGGACCGCAAGCAGACCAAGCACGGCAAAATACAGCCATGCCGTATTCGCCGCAAGAAGCCCTCCGCAAATCGATGCGGCCAAAGATGCGAACAAGCCGCCCATAACGCCGCCCATGATCAGAATAAAGAAGACAAACCAGGCGATCACGGAGCCTTTTGAACGGGCTCTGTTTTTTCTCTGATCGTAAAAATAAGTTCGAAAGATCTCCGCGAACTGTTTTTTAATCAGCGTTTTGAGCATTTCGTCATTCCTCCGCCTCCAGCTCAAGGAAAACCTCTTCAAGAGAATCGTCTCCGCGCACCTCGTCCATACTGCCGGAACGGACAAGACTGCCCTGCTTGATGATCGCGACCTTATCGCAGAGTTTTTCCGCGACCTCAAGCACATGCGTCGAGAAAAAGATCGCTCCGCCCCCATCGCATACCTCGCGCATCATACCCTTTAACAGATGCGACGCTTTCGGGTCAAGTCCGACGAAGGGTTCGTCCATCACGATCAGGCGCGGCTCGTGCATCCATGCGGCAATGATCGCAAGCTTCTGTTTCATTCCGTGAGAATAAGCGGAAACGGGCTGCTCGAGATCTCCGGCCAGCTCGAACCGGTCGGCGTATTCCCGAATGCGGTCACGGCGTGTTTTCTCGTCGACGCCGAAGACGTCGGCAATAAAATTCAAATACCTGCGGCCTGTCATAAACTCGTATATATCGGGATTATCGGGAATATATGCGAGCATTTTTTTACAGGCGATCGGGTCCTGCCGCAGCGAAACGCCGCCGATTTTCACCTCTCCCGCATCGAATTGCAGGATACCGACGACGGATTTCAGCGTTGTCGTTTTCCCCGCGCCGTTATGGCCGATAAAGCCATAGATCTCCCCGGGCGCGATATGCAGGGAAAGGTCGTTCACGGCGGTTTTTTTGCCGAAAGTTTTCGTTAAGTATTCAATACGCAGCATACGGATCAATCATATCCTCTCATTTTGTTCAGGTCGCGGTAGCTGATTTTTTTCACGCCGATCGAATCGAAGAATTTATGCGTTTCCGGATCGCCGAACAGGCGGTACTCCCAGTTTCTGCGCTCCCATGTGCCGGTAATCGCCTTTGCTTCTTCCGTAATCAGAATAGGATGGATATATGTTTCTGTCACCGCGTCGTCCTCAAACGATCTGTAAAGCTCGTAAATATACTCCCGGTAGTTCTCGAAGCTTTCTTTTTGCGGACCGTTCCAATCTCCCGGCATCAGATAATCTGGGGCAGCGACTCTGAACGCCTCACAGAACGCGTTGACCTTTGAAAACAGGCCGTTGATCAGTTCAAGCGGTACGTGGATATCGAGCGTTTCGTTCTCCATCTGCTCAGGCTTGAACTTCAGCGGGATGCGGAACGGCAGCCGGTACTGCGCAGCAACACCGAGCGTCATCTCAAGAAGCTCCGTTCTGCCCTTCTCGATACCGTAAAGCGAACCCATATGATTGTCAAGGTGCGAGGGAACAAGGCCGAACCGTATCAGCTTTTCGATCTGCGCGACGATCTCTTTTTTCGCCTCGTCAAGTTCCGCGTGCTCTTCGAACTGATCGCTCTCATGCCACAGGAAACCTTCTTCGTCCCGAAGCGAGGGGACGCTGTCCGCGACGGGAGCCCAACGGTAGTTATGCCATTCGCTGGTGGTGGTCAGGTGGACGCCGATCGCGTATTCGGGATGCTTCGACGCGAATTCCGCCGCCTCCCGCGACCACGCGCAGGGCGCCATGATCGTCGAAGAGGTGATGCCGCCCTTCCGCAGCAGGTCGAACACCGCAAGATTGCCGCTGTGGCACATGCCGAAATCGTCGGCGTTGATAATGACGTACTTCATTGTTTGGCCTCCTTTTTTCTCGGAACAATTTTTGTTGTTTTGCGTGTTGCGTGTTGCGTGTTGCGTGTTGCGATAACGCTCCGCGCGTTTTATCGGGGGGATATCGTAAGTTTCGGATATGCAGTCGCAACACACAAAGCGCAAAACGCAAAACCCCACATAAATCACGCTTCCCGCTGCTTACACACGTCCACCCAGCGTTCGGCGCCCGAAAAACGTTCAAGCTCGTCGATCGTCAGCTCGATCGCGCTGTTGGAGCTTCCCGCCGCGGGAAAGACCGTTTCAAACCGAAGCAGCGATCCGTCGAGATAAACCTTCACGCCGTCTTTCACTGAAAACGGGCAGACGCCGCCGACGGGGTGACCGACGAGCGCGAGCGTCTGTTCCGGAGAAAGCATTTTCGCCTTCACGCCGAAGCTGGCTTTGAATTTCTGATTGTCGATCTTCATATCTCCCGCTGTGACAATGAGGATCGCTCCGTCGCCGACGGCGAAAGCGATGCTTTTCGCGATGCGCGCGCCTTCGCAGCCGAGCGCTTCGGCGGCAAGGTCCACCGTCGCGGAGCTCACGTCGAATTCAAGCACTCTGCCGCCCGCGCCGAAACGGTCGAGATATTCCTTCACGGATTGTACGGACATTGTTTCCTCCCTGAATTCAATATTTTTCGGCTTCGTCGACCGAAAGAACGAACACCGTCGCGCCGCCGACCGCAACATTTTCGGGCTCTCCGTTCGTCGCGAGCGAAGCGCCGTAAGAATTCGTCGTTGTGGCGCTCTGCATCGTGCGGCGATGTGAGAAATCGCGAATAATCTCTTTTATCCTGCCGACGTCCTTTTCCTCTGCGCCGATCAGAAAGGTCGTATTGCCGACCAAAAGGAATCCGCCGGTAGTGGAAAGCTTCGTCACGCTGAATTTTTCTCTTGTCAGCGCAGACGACACCGCGGCGCTGTCTTCGTTGTTTACGATTGCGATGATCAGTTTCATAATTCTATCTCCTTACAGTTTCGGGAACAGCATTTTTTTGCTCTTTTTATCGAGGTTGTCGAATTTCGGGATCTCATATCGGTTGTCGTTCGCATCCTTGATAAGGATCCTGCCGTCAAACAGCGGCTTGACCGCGGTCAGATGGTTGCGGATCTCGAAGGTGATCACGCCCTTGTCCGTCTCGGCGGTCCACATCCAGATGCGGTATTTTTCGGTCATTTTGATAAACCGCAGGATCCGCGGCATTCTGTAATATTCATCCAGCGCGGAAAGGACTTTTTGCTTCTCCTCCTGCGGGAACGCATCCAGATCGCGGATCACGGCGACGTTGTTCCCGTTTTCATCCAGAAGCGCGATATACTTATTTCCGCCGCTGACCGGGAACAAACGCCTCGCCTCAAGCGCGTCGTACCGTTCGCCCGAGAAAAACTCCGTATCGAGGAAGATCCTGTCCCGAAGCGTGAATCTGACCTGATTTGCATCTACGTATCTCGGCATCGCATTCTCCCCCTTATTCAAAATTCTCTTCGCGCTTTTTGCTGATCAGCTCGTCGTTCATCGACTGGATCTGCACAAGCTTGTAATATTTCCCTTTCAGCTTCAACAGTTCATCCGGCGCGCCGCACTCGACGATGCGTCCCTTGTCGACGACGACGATCTTGTTCGCTTTGCGAAGCGTAGAAAGTCGGTGCGCGATCATCAGCGTCGTCCTGCCGCGGATCAGACGCTCGATCGCGGTCTGGATCAGGTTTTCCGTCTCGGAATCGACCGCCGCGGTCGCTTCGTCGAAAATCAGAATACCGGGGTTTTTCATCACCGCACGGGCAATGGATACGCGCTGCCGCTCTCCGCCGGAGAGTCCGACGCCGCGCTCGCCGAGCATCGTATCGTACGCGTCGGGCAGCTTTTCGATAAACGAATTCGCGTTCGCGATCTCGGCAGCGTTGATGACCTGCTCGACGTGGGCGTTCGGCGTGCCGTATGCGATATTCTTGAAAACCGTATCCCGGAACATCATCGGATCCTGCTGAACGAAGCCGATCTGCGAGCGGTAGAACGACATGTCGATATCCTTGATGTTCTGTCCGTCGATCAGGATCTCGCCGTCGTAATCATCATAATACCGCATGATAAGATTGATCAGCGTAGATTTGCCGGAACCCGTGGTACCGACGATACCGACGATATCTCCGGGTTCGATCGTGAGATTGATGTTGTCAAGCACCTTTTTCGAGTGGTCAAACGAGAAATTCACGTTGCGGAATTCGATTTTTCCGTCGATTTTCGCCGGAGCGCTGCCCTTGCCGAAATCCGATTCCGGTTCCGCGTCGAGGATATCCATGATCTTTTCCGCCGAGGCAAGCGTATTCTGATAGGAATCGCTCAGATTCGCAAAGAAATTGACGGGCTCGTAAAACATCCCCGCGTAATTGACGAACGCGACGAGCATGCCGAGCGTCAGCGCGCCGTTGCCGCGGATGATCTCTCCGCCGCCGACGGCGTAAATGATCACCGTGCCGCAGGAAACGAGGAAGGTCATCACGTTCGGAAAAACACTCGCGGTCTTCGCGGCCTTCTTATCCTCCGCGAACCAGCTGTCGCAGTAGCGGGAGAATTTATCCGACGCGGCGTTTTCGTTTGTAAACGCTTTTACGACGCGCACGCCGGGGATCGTATCCGCAAGCAGCGTCGAGATCGCCGAGCTTTTGCGCCACAGCCGCATATATTTGGGCGAAATGCGCCTGCCGAAGGTCCTGCCGATCAGCGCAACGAGCGGGATCGTTACGAATGAAAGCAGCGTCAGCCGCCAGTCCATCGTGAACATGATCACGGCAAGCCCGATCATCAGGAAGAACTTGACGACCGCCTCCTGCGTGATGCGCAGGATGAACGCCTGCAGCGTGGCGGTATCTGAATTGACGCGGTTGATCACCGAGCCGGTCGAGGTTTTGTCGTAAAAGCTCAAGGGCAGATACTGCGCCTTGCGGTAGATATCCTTTTTCAGATTGATCACGATCTTGTCGCCCGCGCAGCGCAGGATATAACCGCGCACAGCGGAAACGGCATACTGCAGAAAATAAGCGCCGAGCAGCGCGCCGAGTACGGCGAAGAGCCGGGCAAGCGCGTCGTCCGCTCCGTTCGCCGCCCCGGGAATCACGTCGTCGACAAGGATCTTCGTCGTATACGGCGGCACGAGCGACATCGCCGTCGTAAAGACCGAAAGGAAAATACAGGCAATCAGCCTTCCGCGTTCCGGATAAACGTATTTCGCAAATTTTGAAAGCAGTTTTTTCTTGCCGCCGCAGTTGATGCACTCCGCGTCGGGCGACGGGAGCTTTCTGCCGCATTTCGGGCAGAACGAGCGCTGCTTCATGTAGGCTGCGTAAACGGTCTCGACGGGTTCCTCGCCGAAGCCGTGTTCGATCACCGAATTGACGTAAAGCGCCGCCACGTCGGCGATATCCGCGGCGGAAAAGGTAAAGCGAAGAAGATCCGCCGTTTCCCCCGTTTTCATTCTGACGCGGAACAGCGCATTGCCGTACATCCGCTTGACGAACGCCGTTTCGATCTCATCGAATCCCGTGCGGCGGAAGGAATCGGGATGTTTCTCGTCAAACGCAAGGATCGCGTTCTGCGTGAAATACATCACCGATTCGTTGTAGCTGCCGTCGAGATCCATATCTCCGACGATCGCAAACACCGCGCGTGCGTCGCCGAGTTCACGCTGAGCGCGGTCTCGGAATTTTTCCGGAACAGGTTTATTTGAGAAAAAGTCCATAGGGATACCCTCCTTTTTTCTCCTGATTCCGCCGTATAGTATAGCGATCGGATTCGGAAAGTCAATAGCTTTTTCAAAAAAAACGAAAATACCGAGAATGAGACAAAATACACAAACAGGCCTGCCGGATTATGTTCATTTTCAATAAAGAGAGGTGCTTTTGTTATGCGTGGTGCGTGTTGTGTTTTGCGACTTCATGCCCGACGCCGTGCGCCGTGGAAAACAGAGAATGCTGCGTCCGGGTCACGAGTTCCGGGTCTCAAGTCCCGAGCCTGTCACTTACACCTAACACCATACACTTTACGAAATAACGAAAAACGCTCTCACGAGCCGGAAAACACCTCTTCTGCGTATCGGACTGCGCCCATCGCGTCCTTGGAATAGGAGTCCGCGCCGATCATATCCGCGTACTTCTGCGTCAGCACCGCGCCGCCGACCATGATTTTGCAGCCGGGCGCGGCGGCGCGCACCGCCTTCACGGTCTGTTCCATAAACGGCACGGTCGTCGTCATCAGCGCGCTCAAACCGACAAGACGGACCCCGCGCGCTTTGACCTGACGGGCGACCTCTTCCGGCGCAACGTCCTTGCCGAGATCGACGACTTCGTACCCGTAGTTTTCAAGCAGCGTTTTAACGATGTTTTTGCCGATATCGTGCACGTCGTTTTTGACCGTACAGATCAGAATCGTTCCCTTCGATGCGGACGCGCCTTTCGGAATGGCGCTTTTTATCTCGCCGAACACAGCCTTTGCCGCTTCGGCGCACATCAGAAGCTGCGGCAGAAAAAGCGTTTTCTCCTCAAACCGTCCGCCGGCTTCGTCCAGCGCCGGAACAATGTCCCCGTCAATAATCTCAATCGCGCTTTTTTCCTTCAAAAGCGCCTTCGCCTGCATACGGGACTCCTCCGCAAGCCCTTTCAGGATACTTTCAAACAGACTCTTCTTTTCCGGTTTATTTACGGAAGGCACCGCATCGCTGCGGGAACGAGCGGAAATATACTCGTTAAAATGCTCGTCGCGCTCATACAGAGCGTTAAAGGCGCGGTATGCGTTCATCAGCCGTTCGCTCTTCGGGTTTACGATTCCCGCGGAAAGCCCCGCCTGCATGGCAAGAACGAAGAATTCGGACGTCAGAAGCTCGCGGTCCGGCAGACCGAAAGAAACGTTCGACACGCCGAGAACCGTTTTCAATCCGCTTTCGTGCAGTCTGCGCACCGTTTCGAGCGTTGTTTTCGCCGCCTTCGGGTCTGTGCTGACGGACATTGCGAGCGGATCGAATATCAGTTCGCGCGGCGGAATACCGAAGGAAGCGGCTCTTTCGATTATCTTACTGGCAATCGCAAGTCTGCCGTCAACCGAATCGGGAATCCCGTTTTCATCCAAAAGCAGACAGACCGTAACGCCGCCGTATTTTTGAACAAGCGGGAATATCGCATCCGTCGTCTCTTTTTTTCCGTTGACCGAGTTGATCATCGCCTTGCCGTTATAGAGCCGAAGCGCCGCTTCCAGCGCTTTCGGATCGGTCGTATCCGGCTGAAGCGGAACGTTGACGACAGCCTGCAGCTCCGTGATTGCCTCGGACAGCATCTTCGTTTCATCGATTTCGGGCAGCCCGACATTCACGTCAAGGATATCGGCGGCCGCGTCCGTCTGCTCGATCCCCTCATTGACGATATAATCAATATCGTTTTCACGAAGCGCCTGTTTCAATCTTTTTTTCCCGGTCGGATTGATCCGTTCTCCGATAATGACGGTGCGGCTGCCGAATTCCACCCGCGCGGAATAAGAAGTGACGGCTGTCGGCAGCTCCCTGCGCGCTTTCACGAGCGGGAGATCACGGCACGCCTCGACCTCTGCGCGGATGTGTTCCGGCGTCGTGCCGCAGCATCCGCCGACGCAGGATGCGCCTGCCTGAACGATCTTCACCATATTCGCGGCAAAACGGGCGGGTTCCACGGTGTATACCGTTTTTCCGTCCACAACTTCTGGAAGACCTGCGTTCGGGTTGACGACGATCGGCAAATCGGTGACTTCCGCCATCTGCCTGACGACAGGCAGCATCGCCTCGGGACCGAAACCGCAATTCACGCCGAGCGCATCCACGCCGAAAGCCGAAAGCGTGATCGCAGCCGTTTTCGCGTCTGCGCCGGTCAGCAGTCTGCCGTCGCTTCCGAAAATCAGCGTCGCAACGACGGGAAGAGAAGAGTTTTCCTTCGCCGCCAAAACAGCGGCCTTCGTCTCATACAGGTCCCCCATCGTTTCAATGAGGATAAGGTCGGCCCTGTCGCCGCCGGCGCGCACCTGTTCTGCGAAAATGGAATAGGCGTCTTCAAAAGCAAGATCGCCGAAGGGCTGAAGGATTTTCCCCGTAGGGCCGATATCCTGAGCCACGAAGGCTTCTGCATATTCCGACGCAGCCTCGCGGGCGATTCCGACGGCGGCGGGAACGATCTCCGAAACGCGCTCCCCGAGCTTGTTGCGATTTGCGCCGAAGGTATTCGTCGTTACGACGTTGCACCCGGCTGCAAGATAAGCGCGATGGATGCTCCCAATCAGTTCGGGACGCTCGACGTTCAGATATTCCGGCAAATCGCCGCCTTTGAGGCCGGCTTTTTGCAGCATGGTGCCCATGGCGCCGTCAAAAAACAAAATTCTTTTTCCCAACGACTCCAGAAACCTGTTCATAATTCTTCTCCTTTACACCGAGAAATGCCGTTACGGATTTATGCGGTATCATGAAATTCTGCTCCGTCAGCGATATTCCGATTCGCTTCGTGACTTCAAGCATCCGGAAAATCAACGGCTGATAATCCAGCGGAAGCCCCGGATAACCGGGGCTGAACCGCGTACCCGTTTCATAAGCCGGCGGCCCTTTGCGGATCTGCGCCTCGGTCAGGTCGCAGACGCTTTCCGTCATATCGGCGAGGACAGCGTGCATGACTGCTGCCTTTGAGGGCTGGATCGAGGTGTACCGCCGCACGAGAAGATCCGCGCCGATGCCGAGCGTCACGGCAAATACGGCGCATTGCTCAAAGCCCACCAAACGGTGGACGATCTGCTCGCCCTCGAACAAAACGCCGTCGAGAGATATGCCGTTCTCCTCGCGCACGATATCATATACGCGGTAAACGCGTTTCGGCTCGATCTTCATTTTTGCCTCGCGGTCGCACTCCCCGATCAGCTCACGCGTGCGGTCGTCGGGCTCGCCCGTGATGCGAAGATACCTTAATACGTTTCGTTCGTTCATTTCACGATCTCCGAAAGATTATTGACAATCGCAGAGGCGACCTCCGGCTTGTTCATCGTGTAAATATGCACGTTTCGCACGCCGTTCGCGATCAGGTCGACGATCTGCTCGCAGGCATATAAAATACCGGCCTGCCGCATCGACGCCGGATCTTCGCCGAATTTTTCGACAATCGCAAGAAAACGCGTCGGGATGACGGACCCGCTCAACGAAATGATGCGTTTGAGCTGCGATGCGTTCGTAATGGGCATGATCCCCGTGATCACGGGCGTTTTGATCCCGCGTTGATACAGCTTATTTAAGAAACAATAGAAAATATTGTTGTCGAAAAACATCTGCGTCGTAAAAAAGTCCGCACCGCTCTCCTCTTTGATTTTCAGAGCATCGATATCGCGCGCGATACTCGGCGCGTCGGGATGCCCCTCGGGATAACACGCGCCGCCGACGCAGAAATCGCCGTTTTGCTTGATGAAGGAAACGAGATCGCTCGCGTATTTGAAGTCTTTTTTATACTCGCCCGATTCCGGGATATCGCCGCGCAGGGCGAGGATATTTTCGACGCCGTCCGCTTTGAGCTCCCGCATCAGCGCGGCAGCCTTTTCGCGGTCCGTTCCGACGCAGGTCATATGGGAAAGCGCCGTTACGCCGCAGGCGTTCCGGATATGATTCGCAATGCGCGTCGTGTATGCGCTCGTGCCGCCGCCCGCGCCGTAAGTCACGCTGATGAACGAGGGCGAGAGCTTCGCCATTTCGGTGACAGCCTGTTCCGTCGCCTCGATATTCTCCCATTTTTTCGGCGGGAACACTTCGAGCGAAAGATTGACCCTGCCGTTTTCCAAAATTCCGGATATTTTCATATGATAAGTATCCTTCCGAATAATTATTCATAATATATAATATACTTTATCTTATGCTTTTGCAAGTAATTATTGAAAATAATACGCGCTTATGATAGTATAATCATGAGGTGACGTTTATGATACACTACATCGAAAACGACAGGATACGCGTCGGCGTAAAGGAATTCGGCGGAGAGCTGACGAGCTTCTTCGATAAAAACGCCGGTTTTGAATATCTTTGGCAGGGAATTCCGGAAATCTGGAGCGGGCAGTCCCCGGTTCTTTTCCCCGTAATCGGGCGGCTGAAGAACGACGGTTATACGCTCGGCGGCGCGCGTTATTCCTGCCCGAAGCACGGCGTCGCACGGAAAAGGCCGTTTTCTCTTCTCGAACGCACGGATAACAAGCTCGTCCTGATTCAGACCGAGGACGAAAACACCTATCGTCAGTTTCCGTACCGGTACAGGCTTTACGAAATCTTCACGATTCGCGGCAGAACGCTTTCCGTTGAGCTCCGCGTGGATAATAACAATGAAAAAACGATGTATTTCGGCGTCGGCGCACATCCGGGTTTCAACTGCAGAATCGGAGACGTTATCGAGTTTTCCGGAAATGAAACGCTTGATTCCGAAAGAATCGATATGCAGCTCTGCCTGCGTAAAAAGGAAAGCTTTCCCGTTCTGCGTGATGAAAACAAAATCGTGATAACGGAACACGTTTTCGACGAGGACGCTTTGATTCTGAAGGGGATCCGGTCTGAATACCTGACGCTGCACGCGTTCGGCGGCGAGCGGGACATCGTTTTTCGCTTCAATTCCGAGTATCTCGGCATCTGGGCGAAGCCCGGCGCGCCATACGTTTGCCTCGAACCCTGGTGCGGCGTCGACGACAGCACGGAAAGCGACGGAATATTCGAAACAAAAGAGGGAAATCATAAACTGGACCCCGGCGAAAGCTTTTCGCTATTCTGGTCTGCGGAGATCTGACGATCTGCTGTTGACAAGGCGTTCGTTTTTGTGTACAATGGAAACAGAAGGAAAGCGCATCACTGCGCGCGAAAGAGGAATACTATGAACGAAGATTTTGAATACGCGCCCGAAATCGTCTCCGTTTCGGACGACGACGGCAAGAATTACGATTTTGAAGTACTTGACCGTATTGAAACCGACGACGGCAGATACGTCGCGCTGGTGGAATATTTCGAGGATCCTGAAGAGATCCTCAGGAACGACAGCGAGGTGCTGATCCTCAAGGTCACCGAGGAAGACGGCGAGACCTATCTTTCACAGATAGAAGATGAGGAAGAGTACGAGGAAGTCAGCGTATTGTTCGAGGAACGTTTCGCCGAGCTTTACGAAGAAGACGACGAGGCGGCGGAAGACGAGTAATATTTCCGCCTTTTCCGATTTCATTTTCATCCTGCGGGATTCGATTATTCAGTCTGTTTGACCCAACACTCTTTTTCATTTGTATCCGTTTTCTCCGACGTCGGATCGCAGACCTCCCGGCATTCTGCCGGACGTTGGGAGCAATGAACACGTCGGGCGGGTACTGTTCCTGTCCACGGGCAGGTCATTACGGCTGATTCCGGTTCCGCGGGTTTTTTGTTTGTCTCTCATCTACTCATATTATTTTTGCAGGTTACGAAGGGCAGTTCAGCACGTCCGGTTCCGTGTTTTTTTATTGTCCTTCATTTACCCCCGTTAATATTGTTCACATAGATTACAACTGCTGCCGACCTTTTCTGCATTTCCCTACTGCTGGAGGCAACAAATGGATATCACTGCTGGAGGCAACAAATGGATATCAGTGTTATCATTCCCGTTTATAACACAGAAAAGTATCTTTCCGAATGTCTTGAATCCGTTCGGAAACTGACAGAGCTTCTCTCTGTCGAGGTCATTATGATCGACGACGGTTCAACCGACCGCAGCGGAGAGATCGCAGAAGAATACGCCGCCGCGCACCCCTGCTTCTGCTGCGTCCATCAGGAGAACGCAGGGATGAGCGCCGTCCGTAACCGCGGCGTATCGCTTGCCCGGGGAAAATACCTGTTGTTTGTCGATTCCGATGATTATATTATCGCCGAGGTTTACGCCCGCATGTTTGAGACGGCGGAAAAAAACGGCACAGACCTTACCGTATGCGACGCCGTACAGCTGAAGGATAAAAAATATGTAAAATTTCAGAATACTATTCACGCTTTTCATAATCTCACGGATTCGATCACGCATATTACAAAGCATCCGGCGCTGATCTATGACACTTCGCCCTGTAATAAACTGATCCTTCATTCCTTTTATATTGAAATCGGGCTCACGTTTCCTGTCGGATTGTATTACGAAGACGTCATCTGGACTCTTATGCTTTACCATAGGACAAACGCCGTATCCGTTGTTCGCGAGATCGGTTATGTATACCGCATTCGCAGCGGCGGCACCGACCAGTCGATAACGCAAAAAATGTTCCAAGCAAAGAACATGGATGATAAAGAAAACGTTACCCATCAGGTTTTTGAGTATCTGCAACGTGAGTTTCCCGCACCACAGCTTTGGCTTGAAGCGCAGAGGTGCCACTGGACTTATCACTATGGTTCAA